>JBIKIW010000027.1:0-22096 GCA_044361365.1 Limisphaerales bacterium
TGGTTACACAGAGGAATGAAGTTAGAAAGAAGGAATAAGTTACTACTCAACTTGCTCTACAATTTGAAAGGGTAAAAGTATTAAATCTGACAATTCCATGCCTTAAAAAATGGATATTAACTCTTAATATTATATGCCCAAAATTAAACCAAACCACGCTGAGTTTTCCGATCCAAGATTAACCAGTGTTTATAACAGTGTAAATACTCATTATGACGAAGAAAAAGATTTTTATCTAAACTTAGCGAAGACTGTTTCAGCTTCAAAAATTGTCGACATTGGTTCTGGCACTGGCTTGTTGACTCTGGAATTAGCACGATTAGGTTATCAAATGACAGGAGTGGAACCTGCCAAAGCTATGCTAGACATTGCTCGCCAAAGTCCTGAAGCAAATAAAGTAAAATGGATTGAAGGTGATATACTAAAGCTAAGCGAATTAAATTTTGATTTAGCAATGATGACAGCTCATGTAGCTCAGTTTTTACTAGATGAACAATATTGGCTTAATAATCTTGAATCTATCCATAATGCTTTACGAACAGGAGGATATTTAGTTTTTGATAGTAAAAATCCTACCACAAGACCTTGGATTAATAGCTGGCCTACAAAAGATTCGCCTCGAATAGTAGTTGACCCTACTTTGGGGAAAACTCAATGGTCAGCAACTTTAATCGAAATAAATAAAAATCGAGTAATCTATGAAATCGTATGCCTAATAGCACAAACTGGTGAAGAGCTTGTTTCTGTAAATGAGCTGATATTTCGTTCTAAAGAGGAAATTATACAGTCTTTGATTAAATCTGGATTTGAAATAGAAAATATTTATGGAGATTGGGATTCTAGCTCAGTAACAAAAGAAAGTGCGGAGTTTATTTTTGTAGCTAAAAAAATATAAATTGTTTTAAGTTTAATTAAAATAGACAAACTCCACTTACCTCACCAACTCCACCTCAAATTTACCACCTAATTCCAGCCAAATCTTATCTGCTGTGATAACTTTTTTACCAAGCTTTTTGGATAAATTCAAGCAGGCTCTATCGCCAAGTGAAAGCCCAAATTTTTTGGTTTCTGTAATCAATTTTCCTGATTCCAAAGCCTCACTTGAGTCAAAATCTATAATTTTAATTTGGGTTTCTGCGATAAATTCTTCGGCTTCAGCTACGTCATTTCCATTCAGACAAAACCAGCTAAAAAACTCAGCTAAATTTATTGCTGACATAAAAACTTCACCCTCAAGATATTGCTGCACTTTTTCCGAGCCTTTTTCTTCTTTTATTAGGCAAATTAGTGCCGAAGTATCAAAAACTACAGACATCTTATTGGTCGTTATCAATTTTTCTAAATTTTAAAAACTCCTCAGTACTTCCAATTTTTGGTTTATTTTTTCTAATTTTTTGAATAGCTGACTGAATTGCGGTTCTTTTGTCTGAAACAATTAAATCCCCATTTTTAGATATTTTTAAGGTGAGTTTTACCCCTTTTTGCCAGTGATACTGCTTCCTAAAAACAGTTGGTATAAGGATTCTTCCATTTTGATCCATTTCTACAGTCAGAGACATATTTAAATTTTATGGTAGGTTTTTATTTTTACCAGATTTAGTTTTTATGTCAATTTATTACAACCCCTTGCCCAAAACCCAATCTTTTTTATAAATCAAATCATGCCAAAAGAGCCTACAGAAAGCTATCAGACTCAAACTAAAAATCTCTGGTTTTGGTATATTATATCAGCTTTTATTGTTATTTGCACTTTTATTTTAATCTTTGTTTTAGCCACCAATGCTAATCAGCTGGCAGGATTTTTGGGACTAAATGACAGTTTTCAGACTTCAAAAGTAAAATCAAAACCAGGCTTGGAAAAAGTGAAAGTTAGTAAAGTGGCTGACGGTGATACAATTGAACTTACCGACGGTCGAAAGGTAAGATACTTAAATATGGACACACCGGAAAGTAAAAAACCTGCCACCCCTGTCCAGTGCTATGCCATCGACGCTTACGAGTTTAACAAAAGTAAAATCAATGATAGAGAAGTTTGGATTTTGCCAGACAAAGAAGATGAAGATAAATATGGTAGAAGTTTGCGATTTATTTTCTTAAATGAAAACGATACAGACTCGATAGAAAAAAGTTTAAATGCTGATTTGGTGCGGCGGGGTTATGCTAGAACTTCGATTTATAAGCCAAATAACACCTACCAAGATATTTTTTACAAACTTCAAAAAGATGCTGAAAGCCAAAAAATCGGCCTTTGGGGAAAGTGCAGCAAACCTTTTGTGGAGTAGCTTATATACCAAATATTCAAACCTCTGGAGCTAGAAATTTTTTGATTTTTCAAACACTCTTTTAGGTGTAGCGTGAATAGCTGAAGATTCATTTAATTTTTTTCTACTAATCAAATCTTGCTTTCTTCTATTTATGTTGTTTATCTCACCCACAATAGCAAAAATAAATTCATTAAGTATAAGACCCCAAATTGGTAGTGTCTCAAAAAGTAAACCTTCATAGGGTTTTACTAAAAACACCAAAGATAAATAAACTGTATTTTTTGCCAAAGATCTTACTAAGCCAGAAAATGTTCGCCAAACTAATTCCAATTTCTTTGAGGATCGAATTTTAACAAAAAAAGATCAACTTTTTTAAACAACTTTTTGAAAACTGTGAAAAATTCTTTTTGATTTGTTTTAGTTTCAACAATACTTATTAGTCTGATAATTTCGGACTTGTTTTTTCTACATAAAATAATAAATTCATTTTTAACTTCTGTTCGAAAATTATAATTTGTGAGAAAAGGGCTAACTATATTAACCTCTTTTAAGATAAATTTATCTAAGAAATCAGGATACTTGATGGATTTTTGGACACACTTGCTTAACACTATCTCAAAAGCATAATTTAAATCCTTGTTATGAAGCTTTCTTAATTCAAGTCTGAAATAATTTGCAATTTTTCTTAAATCAAAAGCATACTTTTCGACAGTCATTTTGTTTACACATTGTTTCTTACTTTTAGTTTTTTGCAAAATCTTGGAATTCAACACTCAAAAAGTGTGTAGCAACTAAAATCTCAACTTGATTGTTGTTTACACTTTACAAATTACACACATTTAAGCTTTTTTAAAATCACTAAACCAAGTTGCCCTAAAAAAATTAATTCATGTTTACCAGTCTACTATTCAAACGAAAATCTCAAACAAACCTTTCCAGACAAGAATTCGGCATTTTGCAACAAGAAATTCTGGAAAACAAGCTCACAAAAACTGAAATTTTGGAACTTTTTAAAGAGTTGGAGAATAATCCAATAACTTTAGAGGAATTTTTAGGTGCTGTTCAAAGCAGTCGAAAGTATACTCAAAAAGTAGAAACAAAATATCAAACTCTGGATATTGTAGGAACTGGCGGTGATGGATTACACACTTTCAATATCTCCACATTGGCTGCTTTGGTGGTGGCAAGTTGTGGGGTTAAAGTTGCCAAACATGGAAATAGAGCGGCTTCAGGACTCGCTGGAACGGCTGATACTTTAGAAAATTTGGGAGTCAAAATTGATTTAGACGCTCGAAAAACTAGCCAAATTCTTGATCAAATAGGTTTTTGTTTCTGTTTTGCCAAAACTTTTAACCCAGCTTTTAGATTTGTAGCTGAAGCTCGAAAAACTTGGGGCAAACCAACATACTTCAATTTTTTGGGACCGACTCTAAATCCAACTTCGCCTAATTTTATGATTTTAGGAGTAAACAATTATCAAATGACTGATTTTTTGGGCAAGGCTATTTTGGAAACAAACACAAACTCCCTACCCAGTTCATATAACAGCAGGCGAATTTGGGTACTCAAAAGTGATGATGGGCTAGACGAAATTGGACCAGAAAGTCAGACCACAGTGACCGATTTTAGAATTTTAAACGAAGAAATTCTGACTGAAGAGTTCGAGATCAATCCAAATAATTTTCTTTCTCAAAAGTCTTTTCTTTCTCAAATTCAAGTCGATACAGCAAAAGAAGCAGCTACAGCCTTTACTGATATTTTGGAAAACAAGGCAACTATCACTCAAACCGAAATAGTTTGCTTAAACGCATCTAGCGGACTTTTGATAACTGGAAAAGTTGATAATCTAAAGACAGGTTTTGACATGGCAAAAGAGGCTCTGGCAAGTGGTAAAACTTTAGCCCTCTTTACAAAGTTTAGAGATTTAAGCAATCAACTATAGTATGTCTATCTTGGTTAAGTTTTGCGGGTTCACCAAAGCCAATGACGTGGTTTTGGCAATTACCAAAAAAGTTGATTATATAGGCTTTATAATTGAAAACCCGAAGAGTTTAAGGAGTTTAAATTTGCACACAATAGGTAGATTATTTGAGGAAATTTCTTCCAAACTAAACGGAATCAGCGTAAAAAGTAAAATGGTTGCAGTGGTTGAGGACCTACCAAAGTTTAAAATATTACAAATTGTTGAAAGTGGTTTTTTTGATGTAATTCAATTTCACGGACAAGAAACTCCAGATTTTTTGGCAGATTTTTACGCTCGCATTCAAGTTTGGAAAGTCTTTAGCCTAGAAGCCGGTAAGGATCCAAGTTGGTCACAAAAACTTCATGACTATAGGCATGTTGTTCATAGATTTTTATTAGACAAACCAAAACATAAAAAAGGTTCTTTTAATGCCATAGAAGAATTTAGACAGTTTCAAAAATTAGACTACGAAAATGGCTTAGCAGGTGGTTTGAATGAAGAAAATATTTCAGCTTATATTAGTGAATTATACCCGGATTTAGTTGATGTTTGCAGTGGAATCGAGGAAATCCCTGGGGTAAAATCAGAAGTTAAAATGGATAGATTTTTGTACTTAGCTGGAAAATAATTTTATTATTCAAAAAACTCCAAACAAAACCAAATTTAAAATATATTCAACATTTAAAAAATTAACCAAAAAACTTATTCAATTTATGAAAAACTTGCTAAAAATCCTTATTTTTTCCACAACTGCTTGTGTTTTAATTATAGGTATTTTACGATTAAGCGTTTCTCAACCAATTTCAAAAACTACCTCATTTCAAAAATCCCTACTTCAATCTCAGTCAGAACCTGTCAGACCAAAAGGCTTTGATCAGGAAAATGATTTGTCTGTATTTTGGACAATTGCCCTGAGTCTTAATTTTACAATAGTTTTGGCAGTAATTTGCTATTTAATTTTTAACAAACTACCTAAAAACAATAACCCCTAATTTATAAATCATGTTCAAATTAATCAAATCCGTTAGTTTTCTTGCAATTATTTTGCTATCTATAGGAAGTTATTCAACTCCTCAAACCATTGCTCAAACTGCTACTGAACCAGTTTTAATCCCACTGGAAAATTTAGAATTTACTCCCAAACGAAGCGAACTCACCGAACCAGGAAAAGTTGATATTCAAATCAAACTAGGAGATTTTTTACCTATCAGCGATAACTCAACTTGCCGTTTTACTTTCAATCAAATAGGTCAGAACGGAGAAGCTATTCAAACTTCTGAAAACTTTGTGGAAACAACTTATCTAAATCGTAGCTGTGTTGGGAAATTGGCAAAAGAAAAACAAATTGCTAAAAATATCACTCTAAGTTTAGTGGTAACCACTCCCCACAACCAAAAATTTGGCTCTTATTTAGGCTTTATAATTGGTCAAAATACTGAAAATTTGATAATTGATCCTAATAAATACAGCCTCCCACTAGAATTAACCACAAAACCAGAGGTAAATATTATTATTCAACGCAAGGAATTTATTGTTGGAAATAAAACCCAAGTACAGGTGGAAATCAATAACCGAGATGATTTTACTTTAATGAACTTTGTTCTAAAAACTAATATACCCAGCAAAATAGGTAAAATAGATTGTCAGTCATTTAAATTTACAGAAAACAAGCTTGATGGTCAGATTATTTTTAATCCTCAATTTTCACCTTCTATCAATACCTATGCCGCTGAACAAAACACAGCAAATTGTGTTTCTGATGAATATAATTTTCAGCTTGTCTTAGCTTCGCTAGAACCCAATAAAACCACCCGTTTAAATTTTGAACTAGGTATGGAAAAACCTGGAGATCTAAAATTTGATTTCACCACAAACCTTGATCAAAAAGGGATTAGTAGACAAACCTCAGCTATTACAGTAATCAAACCAAAAGGTAGTGATTCTAGTAATTTCCCAGTCTGGGTAGTCGTTGTAGCTATTATAGTTGCGGTTCTGGCAATCGGAGGAGGTATATATTGGTGGGTTACGAAGGAGATCTAAGAAAAATGCCTCAAAATTGGATATTAAGATTTAAACATCCCCCCGAATCGCAAGCCCTATTGCTGAAGAAAGCTGGTTAATGATTGGACTAATGTAGGGTTTGTACTCTTCTGTAATAAAAATTTGCTTGGAGCAATTGGCAAAATGTACAGGGATCAAAAATGATTTGAAATGTTCTAAAAGTCCGGCTGTATAAATTCCACCACCAGTGATAACTATTTTATCTGGAGTCTGAGCAACCTTACGATTAAGCTCAACAAAAGTAGTAAGTTCTGACTTAAAAACCTTAAGACTTTCCTCGATCGGCTTAGGAAGGTTAAATAAATTCACCAATCCAAGATCTTTTTTTAAATATTCAGCAACTGTTAAATCTATTCCTAAACTTTCAGAAAAATCTTTAGTAATTTTCTCACTCCCTACAGGAATATGCGAACTAGATCGTAAAGTTCCATCAACTACAATACTAAAATTAGTTTGTTTTGCACCCATATCTACCAATACAGTATTTCCATGATCCTCGCTAAGAATAGAGCGAATCTGAGAAATAGTTTGATTTTCAAGAGCAGCTCCATCTAGGTTTACATGTTCAAGTAAGTTTTTACTATTTTCAATTACAAAATCTGGAAGTGCGTTGATAATAGCTCTTTGTTTCCCTACATATGAAGTAATTCGAGGGTCGTTATCAATTAAACTCCAAGAAAGTCTCATTTCATCAGGCGGATATGGCAAAAAATAAGGAGCTTGCTTTTCTATTTCAGTCTGAATTCGTTTTTTATCCCAACTCAAATCAAAGTCCATCGTGGTCACATAAACATCCTTGCTTTGCACACTCATGATAGTTTTTACGCCACCAAAATCTCCAGACTCCATAATGTCTTCAATAATTCTAGAAAGCTGTCGTAATTTAGTACTATCCCAATAACCTTCTAGATCTAAATTATGCTTAGCAGTACCGTAAGTAAGCAATTCAAATCGACCCTTTTCATTTCGGGCTTCGACCATTTTGATTGAGTCAGATCCAATATCTAGACCTATTTGAATTTTATCTGCAAACATTTAGCTACTACTTTAAAGATAATCTTTGTGATTTTGCCTTGCAATTATAACGTCTAAAAATCCTTTTGACAATAGCTTGGTAAACAATAAAAATTAGCCGGAATATAACAAAAATTTTATTGATTTTATGAACCAAGGATTTACTCCACCAATGCCTCAAATGCCGCAGATGCCATCTGGTGGTGACTCAAATTCTTTTAATTCCGCACCTCAACAAAATAATTTCGGACCATCTCAAGAAAAACAAAGTCAGTGGACTAGAAGCGTAGCAAGAAGTGCTCAAATTAAAAATGCCACAAATACAGTCATTAAAAGCCGATCACAGTTTAAAGCATACCTCCAACAAAACGGCATGGATCTTTACACTTCAGCCGTAGAATTTCAACATAGTGGAGATTTTATTATGAGTAGCTATATTGTTTATACAAATTACAATAATTATCAGGAGCCATTGGCTACTTTCTTGCAAAGATACCCACAATTTCAACAAGCTGTGATTGCAATTCGTGATCGCCTCCGACCTGCTCAACAAAATATGCAAGTACTTACTCCAAAGCTCAGTCAAACAGGGCAAATGCCTCCATTTGCAAACGGTGGATTTTAGTTTTATGAATTTATTATTAAGCTCAAATAATAATTAAATTTTTATATATGGCAGACTCTAGTGATAATCAAGCTAAATTTTCTTTAAGCCTTATCAAAAGCTTCTCCTGGGCTTGGAAGTTTTCGGCATATATATTACTACCATTTGTAACTTTGACTGCCCTTATTCTACAAAGACCTGGTGATAATTTTGGAGCAAAGTTGATTTATTCATTTGGTTTAGTCTATGTTCTTGGCGGTTTTTTTGTAGTTTCAACAAAGGCTTGGGAATTTTGGGATGATAGGTTTTTAGATTTTATGAAAACCCGCTGGAAGGCTAGCCCTGTGATGAAAAAAGTTTTTTACAAAGTTGTTATTCCTAAAGATTTTAAACATGGAGCTGGTGACATGATTGGTTTTTTTTACAACATTCACCCCATGAATGGAGGAGTTCGCAGCATGTTTGAAAGATACACCACTGGTAAAGATTATTACGATTTTACCTTCGATTTTATAATTCGTGGAGGTAAGGTAGAAATGTATATTTGCTTTAACTTCAAACGCCTTGATATTATTTTAAAGGCTATTAATAATCGCTATCCCGAAATTAAATTAATTGAGACTCAAGATCCATACAAAAATTGGCCAAAAACCTGGGAAGAAGGTGTTGGAGTGCCTGGTTATAAAGATTTTCACGCCCATGATTATGGTTTTGCTGATAGTGACATATACCCACTAGCCAATGCTGGATCCTTTGGAGACAATGGCTCTCCTTTAACTGATTTGTTGGAATCTTTCAAAAACTACGACCCCAAAGCAACCACTATTCTGCAATATATTGTTCGATCTTTTCCTGCAATTCATTATGATAGATGGATTCAAGAATTATCTGAAATTAGAGCCTCTGTATTTGAAAGAAGTACCAAATTTAAAGTAAATGAAAATGGTGAAACTCGAACAGCTACCACAGGAGATTTAGTTACTGAAAAACAAAAAAGTAATGTAAATTCAATGGAGGAAAGAATTAGCGATGCTCAGTATAGAGCTCACCTCAGATTTATGGTTTTTTATCCAGACAATAAAAAATACTATGGACCGATAATGGAGAAATTTATGAAGATTTATTCTGGGGGCACTTCTGCTCAAAATATGATTTCTAAGAACTGGTACACCGCCACTGATAGAACATTTTCAAATAGTAAATTTCCTTTTCTAGATGGCATTATTGGTCCATTTATGAATAGATTTTACCATGTTAAAGAAAATATTTATCGCCGAAAAATGCACTACTTTGGTTTACTAAATCGTAAACTAGACGTAACTCTACCAAGTACAGATTTTATGTTGGCTGTCCCCAATTTAGCTGCCCTCGTACATTTTCCACAAAATATAGGTATTTTCGAAGAGTATCTTGTAGAACCAAAACCAATCAACTCTCCAGAATCAGAAAAAACAGAAAATGACTTAAATAAACCCGTAAGTTCGTTTGAAAAGCTTCAAAGTCTGCGTGAAAAAATGACCCCTGAAAACACAAAACAGCCTGTAGTTTAGTTGCTAATTAATTTCTACAAAATAAGATTTTACTAAAAACTTTTTTTATAAACTCCAATGATGGACTCAAAACTACACCATCTGAACTTACAATGTCATCCTGAAATTGTTTCAGGATCTTCTAACTAAATTTTACTTTATGAAACCTTTTAAACTAACAATTGCCATCACTGGAGGAATCGCTGGCTACAAAGTTGTGGATCTTTTAGACAAACTTAAACTTCAGAAAAACATTAAGGTTAAATTAATTTTAACTCAAAATGCCATCAAACTTTTTGGTACAAAAATATTTACTGAGGTCTGCGAAGAGGTTTACACTGATGTTTTTGAGAAGGGGGTTTCCTACCAAAATTATTTACAAAATCAAAGGCAAATTCCTCATATTTACCTTGCGGACAATACAGATTTGCTAGTTATTGCTCCAGCTACGGCCAACACAATTTCTAAAATAGCGGGTGGTTTAGCCGATGATTTACTTTGTAATACAGTTTTAGCAACAACAGCTCCAACCTGGTTTTTTCCGGCAATGAACACCAAAATGTGGCAAAATTCAATCCTTAGAGAAAATATAACGAAACTAAAAAACCACGGATTCCAGATATTTGAGCCGTCAAGTGGGGATTTGGCTTGTGGTTACGAAGGAGTTGGCAGAATGCCCGAAGTTGATTTTATTTTACAACAGATTTTGGAATATCAAAATAGGTATGAAATTTTAAAAGGAAAAAAAGTGATTGTAACAGGTGGTGGAACTAGTGAAAAAATTGACCCCATAAGAGTTTTAACAAATCAAAGTAGTGGTAAAATGGCCACCGCAATTGCTGATGAATGTGCTAAACTTGGAGCTGAAGTGATTTATTTAAAAAGCAAAAATGCAGTTTCTGGAGATTTCGGAATAGCTCAAAAAACCTTTGAAACTACTCAAGATTTGCAAAACCTTTTAAAAGAAAATTTGCCAATCGCGGACATCATTTTTCACACAGCAGCAGTTTCAGATTTTAAACCTGATTTTAACCAAACTAAAATTTCTAGCTCACAAGAATTTAGCTTAAAATTAAAACCGAATCAAAAACTTTTACCAGATTTTAAAAAAACTAATCCCAATATTTTTGTAGTTAGTTTTAAGGCCGAAACTGAACCTGATGAAATTAAACTTTTTCAAAAAGCTCACAAGAATTTACTAAATGGTTTTAGTGATATCGTAGTTGCCAACGATGTTTCTAGCCCTGAAAGTAAAATTGGATCAGACCAAAATTCAGTTTTGATTTTAACTTCCAAAAATGAATACCAGAAAGTAGAATTGATGCCAAAAAAACTTTTAGCTAAAGAAATTTTGAAGGTGGTGGTTGACAAGTTTTACTCCTCTCATTGATTTACCCAGACATACCCCGTCAGCTTCGCTGCCACCCCTTTCAAAATGGGAATTTTGAGTGTAGTTTCAATTTGAGTTAAATTGATATAAATCAAAAAAACCAAGTGAGTATTAATCTAAAACTAATTCTCGCTAAACTTTTTGTCGTTAATCACCCCAGCGTTTTGTAGTACCAAATAAAGATTTTGAGTATCTTGAAGACTTAACTGACCCGGAGCGGAGGAAATATTTTTGTGAGTCACCCAGGCTATTTGGCTACCCAAAAGTGGTGCAACAAATCTTGTAATCTTACCTTTCTCACCCATACCAACCACGATCATTTTTTCATTTTTTTTCTTACTCAAAAGCAGTCTCAGTAAATTTTGATTATCTTCGTCAGTTTTTACCTTGGTGGCAAATTTCATGATGTCTGGCTTGTATCCTCGCATTCTTTTTTGCAATTTTCGCAAGTTTCGGTATCCTGGAGTGGTGTTAAAATGATGATAAGAGCAAATAATTTTGGTCTTTGGGTGTTTTTCGGTAAAATCTATCAAGCCAATATTTGCAAAATCAATATCTACAAAATCAAAGCCAACAGTAAGAGCTTTTTGAATTATTTCCTGCCAAAAATGGATTTCACCAACAAATTCACCACCTTCTTTTTTGGGTCTAAAAGTGAAAATTACTTTTTTAGATTGATCTACTGCAGGTAAAATTTGATCTACAAAATCGACCTGAGGGTTTTCTAAATAATCAAAACGAATTTCTAGATTTTCTACCAAAGGCTGAGAGGTTTGAATAGAATCTAAAATTTCTTGGAAGTTTTTACCGATAATTGGTAAACATAATTTAGCTGTTTGAGTCACGTTTTTAGGTTAAAATAAGTATTATATATTCTTATTATATCAACCCAATGATGTCAAAATTGAATTTTAGTTTTGGAGATTAAGGCAAGCCTATTTAGCCAACTTTTCTTTTAAATCTGCAATTTCTTTAGCCTGAGCCTCCATAATACTTTTCAATTCTTTAACTGATTCGATTAGAGGGGCAATTAAACTGTTGTAATTTACAGTTTTTTTACCTTTTTCATCTGTTTCAACTGCTGTTGGGAATACTTCTTCTACTTCTTGAGCAATTACACCCATTTGTAGTTTTTTACCCATTGATTCATCTTTCCAATTATAGGTTACACCGTTTACCTTGGTTACTTTTTCTAATGAAGAGGTTATTGGTTTAATGTCTTTTTTGAGGTTGCGGTCGGAGGTAAGTTGAACTGAGTTTGAATAAACTGCCCCTGTTACATACAACGGAACTCCGAACCAAGCACTATTTTTATGACAACTAAAAATAGCAGTACCTTTGTTTGCGTTAAAATTATATTCACTAACTGCAAAATAAGGTGGATTGCCATCTTGATCAACTAAACTACCGCTGTTCTCTAGAGTAACCACAGCGGATCCTTTAGCATATCCACCTGCACCTCCCTCACTTGATATTAGTTGAATAGCAGGAGAATATATAGTCTTGTCTCTACTCGAAGGCCCTCTCAAAGCGAGTGCAATTTCTCCATCTATTGACAGACTGCCGTTGACACGATTATATCCGATATTATTAGTTAATTTAGTACTTAATTTAGGGAAAGATATAGCACTACCAGTAACTATGACTGCAGAATCATTGCTCGTATCTTCAATTCTTGTACCTAGTGCAATTACTTTCTTGGCTATTGTTCCAGTTAAAAATACTCCTCCTACTTTTGGAGTTTCCACAAAAGCTTTTAAATCATTACCAACAGACGAAATATTGGCTCCCCAGTAAATCTTACCATTCGAATCATAAAAACTTAGACTATCTCCGTTTTTTAGTTCTGTTAAAAATTTAGTACCTGTACCAGTTATAAAATTATCATTAGGATTCCAGGTAACAGATCCTGTAAGTGTGAAATAACCCTTATCAGAAATATCAATACTGTAATCAGGGCTAGCTTTACCAAACCCTGCCTTACCACCTTTTATAATACTGGCGAGATCTGCTTTTAACTTTCCACCATCTGTTGTTGTATTATCGTGAGAAGTTTCTAAAAAACCGTTTAAGGTTGCTCCCCATCCTGTGGCACCTACTGCTGGTAATTGTGGCATAATTTATGTATTTGTTTTATTTATTTTTAGCTAAAGTTTTAGCTAACTACCACTATTATATAGTAAGATTTTGGTTTAGTCAAGCTTTTTAAGCCAATATTTGCAAAATCAATATCCACAAAATCAAAACCGGAGGTAAGAGCTTTTTGAATAATTTCCTGCCAAAAATGGATTTCACCAACAAATTCACCACCTTCTTTTTTGGGTCTAAAGGTAAAAATTACTTTTTTAGATGGATCAACTGAGGGTAAAATCTGTTCTACAAAATCGACCTGAGGGTTTTCTAAATAATCAAAACGAATTTCTAGATTTTCTACCAAAGGCTGAGAGGTTTGAATAGAATCTAAAATTTCTTGGAAGTTTTTACCGATAATTGGTAAACATAATTTAGCTGTTTGAGTCACGTTTTAAAATTAAAAGATAAATGTAAATTATTTATACAACATGAGTTTATTGCTGTCAAAGCTGACTTAATAACGAGGTAAATTTTACAACTAATCTCTAAAATACAAAAATTTTAAAATTTTAATGTAGTTTCTAATTTAATTAAACTTCATAACCCGAAATAAAACAACCTTGTACACTGGGATTAGTTCCATTGTTTAACTTAAAAAAATTATAATCAGGACCTCCTGTTATTGCTGAACCTGCTGGCAAGATAAGAGGCTTTGCTTGCCTTCTCGTATTTGCAGTATCTGATGAATAATCAAAAACACCTCCATCTATACTCAAATCAACACCTCCAAAAAAATTTAATACAAATCTTTTAGTTGTTAGATATTGAGAGCCTTGAGCTAAATATATTAATTTCAAATCAACTTTTTTATCAACCTCAGTACAACTTAATTTTACCGTATTTACATTAGAGCTTAATATTGTACCCTCTGGGATAGATATAGTCCCATCTAAAAAATCTCTGCTAATAGTCCTAGTCGCTGAAACTGCAAGTTGGCTTAAAATACTAGGTGCTGATGTTTGTGGAGTTTTGGCATAAACAACGCTGTACCAGTTACCATTACCGTCAATATTATCATTGATAGTTTGCTGGTGTATGTATAAATTTTTACCAGTCGGAACGGTATATGTAGCTGTATTTGAAAGTGTAATGATTTTATCTACACCACTCAAACCATCAGGATAAGAGAGAGTGGGTTGATTTAAAATTGCCTCGGCGTTGTAACTAAATCCAGCTAATAAAACCACCCATTTAGTTCCGTCCCATCTGACTAACTCCCTTGTTACTGTGTCCACCATTGTATAACCATCGTCGCTAGCAGTTAAAGTTGGTCTTGTGGTTGCAAAATTAATACCCCCCCCTGTTGGCATAAACTGATTTAAGTGAGCGTTTAAACTTGTTCCCCAATTTGAGTCACCTACCGCTGGTCTATTTTTTGGCATAATTATATTTGTTTTTGTATTTATTTTGAGCTAAAATTTTAGCTAATTACTTATATTATATAGTAAGATTTTGGTTTAGTCAAGCTTTTTAAGCCAATTTTATTCAATCAAATCTACAATTATTTACCCAAGACAGCAGCTTCGATCAACCCTCTAAAAAGTGGGTGCGGGTTATTTGGTCTGCTTAAAAACTCAGGGTGACTTTGTGTAGCAATAAAGTAAGGGTGATCTTTTTGATTTATCTCGACCAATTCCACCAAGAATTTTTTATTTCCTTCCTTGTCTGCATAAAAATGTTTACCTGAAATTTTTAGTCCATTTTTTTCTAGTTCCTCAACATATTGTGACTGGACTTCAAGTCTGTGCCTGTGCCTTTCACGTGTTTTTTCTTTTTTATAAAGTTTTTTGGCTAGTGTGCCAGATTCAATCCAGCAATCATATCCGCCAAGTCTCATAGTTCCGCCCTTGGTGTGAATTTCTTTTTGTTCTGGGATTAGGTCGATCAGAATATCCAAATTTGGGTCAACTTTTCCATCATCAAACATTTCGCTGGAGTAAGCTTTTAGTCCCAAAACATTTCTAGCAAACTCGACCACAGCCATTTGAAGACCGAGGCAAATTCCTAAAAATGGAATTTTATTAACCCTGGCAAAATTTACAGCCATAATCTTTCCTTCCATTCCTCTTGCTCCAAAACCACCTGGAATAATAATTGCATCGCTAGATTTTAACTTTTCAAGTTCTGATTGTTTCTTTTTTGGATCTGCTTTTTCTTCAAGGTTTTCAGCTTCAGCAAAGATAATTTCAACTTTTACATCTTGTTCTTGTCCGGCAATTTTGATTGATTCAATAAGGCTTAAATAGGCATCTCCAAGTTTTGGGTATTTTGCTACCAAGGCGATTTTGACAATATTTTTTGGATTTTGGTTTTGCCAGAGTTTGTTGTAAAATTCAGGTAATTCAGGTTCAATCTTATAGTCCATAAATTCTTCCAAAAGTTGAATGGTTTTAGAGTCTTTTAAAAATCCTGGGACTTTGTAAATAGAATCTACATCTGGTAAATTGATAACTCTTTGAGGTGGTAAATTGCTAAACAAGGCTATTTTTTCTAGTATTCCAGCTGATAAGTGACTGCCATTTTCTGGTGCATACCTAGCTACAATAGCATCAGGCTGAAGCCCGCTTGTAAGTAGCTGTCTGATAGAAGATTGTAAGGGTTTGCTTTTAAACTCACCACTACAGTCCAAAAATGGCACATAACCGAGGTGAATATGCAAGACATTACCTTTATTCGCTTGTTTAAATTGTCTAAAGCCTTCCAAAAATATTTCTCCTTCCATATCTCCAGTTGACCCTCCAATTTCAATTAGGCGGACGTGATTTTTTTGATTTCTGGGTAAATTTCTAACAAAACAATCTTTAATATAATTGGTTACATGGGGTATTAGCTGAACATTTTTCCCTAGATAGTCCCCTTGCCTCTCTTTATTTAAAATTGCATCGTAGATCTTTCCAGCGGTAACCGAAGAATATTTGGTAAGATTTACATCCAAAAATCTTTCGTAGTGACCAAGATCAAGATCGGTTTCACTTCCGTCATCAAGAACATAAACTTCTCCATGTTCGTAGGGCGACATGGTACCTGGATCGATATTTAAATATGGATCGAATTTGATAGCATCAACACTAAAGTTGGAACTTTTTAATAAAAGACCGATGGACGCCATGGTAATTCCCTTGCCAAGACCAGATACAACTCCACCAGTAATAACGATAAATTTGGACACTTGTAATATTAGGCAGATAAAAACTTGCTAGTCAAGCAAATTAAGAAACTTTATAAGATCGAGAATTCGTCCAAATAATTTTCTTTAGCTATAAAACAACCTCCAATCAAAACCAAAAAAAAGACGACCCGAAGGTCGCCAATATAATTTCCAAAATAGATTTGTTAAGAACTAACAGGTATAAACTGAGTAGCCGTCAGCATTTCTGATATATCCTTCGAATTTCTGCTTCAAGGCGTCTTTGTATTGATTTTTGATTGTGTCTGAAGAAGTGTCCATTTTATTTCTTAAAGCACCGTACGAGCTTGTGGTATCACCAAATAAACTTCGTAGAATATCTTCAGGATCTTGGTAGTATTTGCGTAGTTGATCAAGGGTGGCACTGCTAGTAAATGTGCTTCTAGCTTTACCGATATCAGGATTGTTCCAACCTACAAATTGAGTGTATTTATCATCAAAAGCTCCGTAGTAGGTGTATGTGTAACACACTGCGTTTCCAGACTTAGTTCCTGCTAATGGTAAGCTGTATCTTTCTTGAAACCAACTCAAACATTTTTCGTAATCACTAAAAGCTTTAGGGAACCAACTATCACACTCGGCTTTGTCTTTAGGGAATGGAATTTTATAAACAAATTGATAAACTCCAAGATTTTGATCTTTCACAACTCCTTCTGGGTCATACAAACCTTTTGCTACTGTATCACTATTTTGTGGCCAACGACCTGTAGTGATCATACTATTTGGATCTTCACCGTAGTCGCTAACAGTCCAAGTGTCTCCGTTTTTATCTGGTCCAATGACTTTGGCTTTAAATTTACCACCTTCAACCTTACAAAATCCTCCAATCCACAGATCGTTTTGAAAAATATCAGGACCTGTATAACAAATTCTTGGCATTCCTTCACGGGTTCCACCTGTTGAGTAAAGTGTGTTTAGTTGTGCTGTGGTAAATGTACTAGAAAGACCTTCTTTTACAGATCTATCAACTGGTGCAACTGAACCTCTTTGAGTTCCATCAACATCGTAAGCATTTAGAGCTTGAGCGTTTCGACTTCCGTTAGGAAAAACACCCAAAACTTCTAGGTTTCCAAAGGCTGTTTTGGTACTAGCTTGACCGATGGCAAAATCTGCATATTTGGTTTTGGCAAATTGTCTTGCTCCAACATTGTAAGTAATATTAGTTGGTTTTGCTGAATTATCTTTTGTAATAGTTCTGGTACCGTTGTATGCGATGTTATTTTGAACTACACAGTCTTTTTGATCGTAAGGATTGGAATTGGTAATGCCGTTGTTTACGTCAGCTAAATACTTTGACCAATTAAACACTTCTAAACAGCTAGTTTGGTCTAGGGCGTAAATTGGGTTTGTGCTAGAGTCGATTGCACTTGCTGGAGTTACTGTAGGAGCAGCATATGCTGGCACAGCGACAGAAAAAATCATTCCGGCAGTCATTACAAGGCTACCTAGAAAGTTGAAAGTTGGTTTTTTAAACATAAGTTTTGAATTTGAATTTGAATTGTATAATATTTTTAGCATATTTTTTTTGTTTGAGCAAGGAGTAATTTTCTTCATTACAATTAGAATCTTGGGAGACTTGTTGGAATGGTAGTTGCGTTTGTAACTGCTCCTAAATTGGGTAAAACTCTTGTCGCGTTCCCAAGTCAACTAACGGGTGTTATAGAAGCTGGAATTTGAGTTGGAATAAGCGTTTGGCCTAAGTTTGGATTAACAATTGTTTGCACTGGGATAACACCTTGTTGGAGTGGTAAGCTGGCTGGAATTGACTGGTTTATAACATTCACCCCAGTAGTTGGCAATTGCCCACCTTGAGGGATAACGCCTGTTCCTGGTTGTATGGATCCAGGTATTGGTCTGTTTATTGTATTTAATCCGTTGTTTGGAGGGATTGTTTGGGTTGGTCTAGGCCCTACTACTGGTTGTTGACCATTTGGAAGCGACTTAGTTTGAGTTTGGGTACCTAATTTAGGTGGTTCTTTTTGAGGAGTTTCGGGTGGTTTTTCTGGATTAGGCTTGGGGATTTTGAAGCCAAGTCCAAGGAACGTATTTTTTTCCCTGCTTTCTACCCTTCCACTAGTGTTGCTCAATCTCACAATATTATTTCTTGTATCCACAGTGTAACTGGTTTCACCTCTTCCAGAAATTTGAACTTTTGGTAGTTGGACATATCCAATATTGCCTTTACAACCCGGATAAACAATTCTAACAAGTTCGCCATTATGCAACCTTGCTATATCATTTTTGTTGATATAGGCACCCTTAAGATTGTTTGTGACATCGGCTCCATCTTGTTCAAACTTACCTCCAGCCACTAACACATTTTGAGGTCCAAAACCTAACTCAGTGATATTGTTGATTGATTGATAATTTGAACTGTTGATAATTCTATTGTATTCCCTACCAGAAATACGGTACCCTTTAGTATTTTTTAGGGCATTAAATACATTATTTGTAACTCTTTCAGCTTCGTTGGCAGCGTTTTGACCTATCGTATTGATCATTTTAAGTTTAACTTGATCTTGGCTATAAACTTCTATATTTCGGTTTACCAAAGCTTCGATTTCCACACCTCTAGATGGGGTTAGTCCTGTGGCAGTTTTTACTCTACCTTCAATTTCTTTAGCGTTGACTGAAATTACTCTTGTCATGTTCACCAGATCATCTAAAGAAATGGCTTTTTCAGAATAAAATGTACTATCTCCTACCTTATATTGATATACAGTTTTACCATCTTTTACAACAGTAGTTGAATTTCTTTGAATTTCTCGACCTATATTTCGAACTGCTTCATTGAAAGATACACCTGGTCTGTCCGTACCACCTACAGGTGTCATTTGGTTGTTTATTTTTTGTAAAATAGTACCATCTTGAGTTATGCTATAAGCTATCATGGTTTCGGCATTATTAGCTACTTGAGAGCTGATCTCGCCACCAAAATTTACCATTCCTGAATCACGGGTTGTTGTCCGAGAACCTGTAGAAAAAGATACCGGCAAGAAGAATTGCTGAACTGCAAAAACAACCTTAGCTGCCATTGTACCATCCACTCCACCAATATCAATACCATACAACCTATTAACAGTTTTAGAGTTTGCAAGACTTTTTTGTTCTAATATTTGCAATCTACTATCTACAACTTCTTTGTTTTGATTTTGACCGTAAAGCGTGACATTTTCACCACCTGATATTTTTTGCTTAGATGGGTCAATTGTAGTAGCACCTACTAACTTTGATAAATTATCTCCATTTTCTTTGAGATACTGCAAAGCTTTGACTTGCTCAATATCCCCTCGGTTCACCGCCTGTTGTATCAACCAATCTTTTTCTTGGTTAGTAAGATTATAAAGCCTAGATTTCATTTCGTTAGGTATTGGACCTCTTAGAATGGTATCTCGATATTGCTGAAATTGCCTATCTTGTTGGAGACCGAAAGCCCTGTCTATAGCGGCTGTATTGTCTATTAAAGTTACGCTGTTAACAACTTCATTTAAAGTCACTTCAGATAGCCTACCTTTCATAAGGTCAACAGTAAATCTATTCCAAACCTCATCAGGCAATCTATGTAGACCTCTGGAGATAGCTGAATATGCCAAAACTTTGTTTCTTAATTCTGGATCTCTGATTTGATCTGCTTTAAACACAGTATATTGGTCCTGATTTTGTCTAAATGTATTTAGAGCTTGCAACATCTGTTTTTGCGTCTCTAAATCAGCTTTTTGGAAAACTTGCATGTACAAACCAAATGCTCCACCGAAATTCCTATCTTTACCCAAAAAGTCTTTACCATCACCTTTCACATCTCCAAGTCTATCAGAGTATTTTACCAAAGTTTCAGCAAAATCTACCCCATTAACTTTTACAGTTGGGATTTCTTTAGAGGCGGTATCAAATTTGATAGATCTAACAGCTTTACTTTCGGTGTAGTTTGGATCTGTGTAAATATTTCCATCCAAAACATCTTTTAGTTTTGTAACACTTGTAATTCTGTCGGTTTTACCAGAAGAAAATTCTACAAACGCTCCATATGGACTGTCTTTGACAACTCTTTCTAGTACTTGCTCGCCTTTAACCTGACCAGTAGTAAGTTGCTCTAAAACTTTAGGATCTCTAATAACAACTTTGGCAAAAGGTCTTCCGTCACGAGTAACTTCGATAGTAGCTTTTTTTATACCTTCGTTTGTAATTTCATAAATTACAGGCAAACCATTTTCTGAAACCACTCTCCTAGTTCCAGGTTGAGCGTCTTTTACTTCCAAATTTAGACTACTAATGTCCACTTTGGAACGATAACTTGATTGGAAATTTGAAGATACCAAAACTCCAGTCTTATCAGTTTCTTTTGAGTTTATACCAATTGAAACTTGCCCTGAAAGTATTCCAAGTAAACTGGTTAAATCTAAACTGGCTTTTGAGCTTGCTCCAACGACTAAAGCGTCAGGGCTAACTGTTTGAGTTGAGTTTTGGATTTGATTTTTTAAACCAGTATCGTTAGCCATTAATTTCTTCCAATCAGCTAAGCTAACTCCTTGGTAAAAAGTATTATTTAGTGTTTTTTCATCAAAACCTCCTCCGCCGTTAGCTATTTGCCTCAAGGCGTCTGGAACTGCTTTTTGTTCAGCTATCTTTAGTCTAACTGCTTCAGAAACTTTTGATATTCCAGCAATTTCTATGACCTTATTTAATTCACCTCTAGAGATTGCACCTGCTATTTGGCTTCCCGCGGTTGCATCGACTGTACGATCAAAACTGATAGGTGCGTTCGGATCTAGTGGTGGTAATTGTTGAGCTTGCTCCCCACCCACAACAGTCGGAACTACGGTTTGATTTGGAGTTTGAGCTCCTACACTTCCCAAAAATCGATTTACAATTTCAGGTCTAGTTAGCTCAATAGTAGTAACTCTGGCTGTGCCACGATTAATTGTTATATTACCTTCTGAATAGGCAGTTGTCCCAAATCCTGTAGAAATTTGTCTAAAGCTAACCCTTCCGTCTGATCCTTTTTGTACAATTATGGAATCTTGAGGAACTTTATCAAGCTGGTTTGCCTGACCAAGATATCTACCCTTAGGGTCATAAACTCCACCTAGGATAACTCTAGTATTACCTATTTGCAAGGTTTCTTGGGTCGGAACTACTACTGCGTTAGGATCGTTACTTATTGTCGGAACTACGAATTGACCTGAGTTGCCATTGTTTTGAGCGGAGAGATTGTTGTTTGTTTGAGAGGGTTGGATAATTTGCTGTCTAGGTTGTCTATTCTGTTCTAATTCTAGAGTAACTTGAGCTAAGCGGTTTGCAACAGCATTTGCATTTGGTTTACCTAACCTATCAGCTTGGGTTAATTGCTCTCTTAGGGCTGTTTGTTGCTGTTCAAGGGTAGTAATGTTTTGCCCTGTACCAACTGTATTCGAAGTGGCATTTATACCACTATAAGTCGCAGCGGCAGTATTAGAAGTCACCGGTGTTTGATTTACTCTAGCCAATCTATTTTGTTCTATAGCAACCCTAGCCGACACATCACCTAAGCCGTTTAATCTTTCAATTTGTAGTGGAGTTACCACTGCATTGGAATCTGAAAATCTCCTAACACGCTCTTGCTCATTTGCTAGCTGGCGCTGAAAAGCCTCAAATACTTGTGCTTTTTGTGTTTGACTTAAATTTGGATCGTTTACCACTTGATTCACTTTTTGTTGAATTTGATACGATGTTAGATACGATACATTTAATTTAGAAACATTCTCTACCACACGGTTACTACTTGACGACCGTGAATCTGCATAAGGATAATTAAAAACCGGTTTGGGTAGTAAAGAAGATTGATTTTGTGCTCTATTTTGGACTGAAGGTAATTCCTTTTGAGTATTTTGGTACCTTACATCTCTTGAAGAAGGGTTAGGATCTCTAGGGTTTGTTTCTTTTAAGGCTTTAATAGTTTTCAAATTTGTAGGTCT
>JBIKIW010000016.1:0-31158 GCA_044361365.1 Limisphaerales bacterium
TGGCTCTTGTGCTACGGGTGTAGAAGATTTTCGAAGATTTTCTCGCTCAATTTCCCAGGGAGGGGTGGTTTTAACTTTTGTTACAGGAACAGTCTGACGAATGTATTGCTGCTCTGGTGTTAAGTTTTTAGCTCCTTGATCATTTTTAATTAACTTTAATCGAGCCTCTTCCAGATCTTGAATAATAGTTCTTGTTATTTGTTTTTGATCTTCAGTTCGAAATGTACTTCCTAAATCTTTGTTAAATTTTGTAATTTGTTGTTTGATCTCAGCTTCAGTCTTCAAACTCCCATTAACAAAAATAACTGATTCACCGTTTTCGTTTTTCAAATTTGTAGGTCTTGGCTCTTGTGCTACGGGTGTAGAAGATTTTCGAAGATTTTCTCGCTCAATTTCCCAGGGAGGGGTGGTTTTAACTTTTGTTACAGGAACAGTCTGACGAATGTATTGCTGCTCTGGTGTTAAGTTTGTAGTTGGTAAAATTGGATTTACATCTGACTGTCCAGCGGAGGCAACCAACACTTCATTTTTGTTAAATTTAGTACTAGCAATATTTTGTGTAACAGATTTTTGAGTATTTTTTTCTACTGGATAGACTTTGGTTGCAGTTTCTATTTTTCTAGGAATTGGCTTAGGTTCTGGATCTTCATAAGCTGCTTTTTGAGGTTCGACTTGCCTTGGTTTTATGGCTTGCTCTATTCTCTGAGCTTTTCTTTCAGGTGTGTCGTTGTCTGTTTTGTAAGAGGTTTCTTGGCGTTTTGGAGTTGCAACCACTTTTTGAATTGGCTTTACTTCATCCGATTCAACTTGAGCTGCAATTTGTTCTGGAATATTTCGGTTAAAATTACTTGCCTGATCTTCAATTGAAGTATTTTTTACAATAACTGGTTGAGGTTTTGGAGCTGGTTTAGAATCACTGTTATCATTCCAACTTGGATTAGGTTTTGATTCAACAACTGGAGTTTTTCTATTATCATTATCTGAATTATAAGAGGGTGCTTGACTTCGAGGTTCTTTCGGAGGTGTGTCTGCAGATTTTTCAACTTGGCGTCTTGGTGTTGGATCTTCTTCATTTCCAGTAGACTGTCTTTCAGCTTGTTTTCTAGTTTCGTATCCACTAGGTCTTGGTTCACTTTTTGGCTCTGGAGCTGATTGGACTTCTGCTTCTGGCTCTGGAACTGGGTTTGAAGCTACTTCTGAAGATTCTCCGCCTCTCTCCTCTTCATCTACTTCATGCATCAAATAACTTTGTGTAATTCTAGCGTTAGGGTTACCAACTTCAGTAAACAAGGCAGTTTTTCCATCAGGACTAACACCCTGGTACATTACAAGATTACCGTTGATATTTAATATTTCTCCAGAAGATCCCTTGTTAAGGTAAAATCCACCAAAGCCAAAAGTATCCCCGATTTTAGTACCGTTTCCAGCTAATCCAAAATCCTCACCCTTAACAGACAAAACACCATTAGAAATGCTCAATTGGTTTGAATTTAGAGAAACACTGGGAGCTTTGGCTGAAATTTCTTGTAAAACAGTGTCTGGTAATTTTCCGCCAGCATAATTTTCAGGATTGCTGGTTATGACCTGATATTCACCAAATCTAATTGTCTGCTGACCAGGTTTTGCCAACTGCTCGGTGCTGTGACCCGTGGTAATTTTATCTCCATTTTGTAAATTAAACTCAGTAGAAGTGTTTCCCCTGATTAAATTGAAACTTGCTCCGATATTTCCTCCTAAAAGGGATTGATCTGCTAAACTTCCTGCTTGCATTGCGGCTTGTCCTGCAAAATTCATTATTCTTCCCTGTACAAACATCGAACCTGCATTGAATGCTACGGATTTCATTTTTCTTTCCCAAGTGGTATCTAAATTACTCCAAAGGTTAGAATTTTGACTCCAATTTGCAACATAATTTTCTAATTCTTGATCTGTAGGATTGTAGCCTTCAGCTTCCGCAGCTCCTTGAGCCAAAGCCATGATACCTTCAGTGGTAGTAGCTGAGATTTCTTTGGATTTACTAGCAAAATAACCTTCAGCAATTTCTAAGGCCTTTTGATAAGTTCCAGCCTCTACACTAACCCTCGAGCCAGTTGCAAGTGTTCCAGAAGCGATAAAATCTCCAATAAGAGCTTTTGGTAAATTTCTCCAATTATACTTATCTCTTTGTTTATCTACGGACTCATCTAAACCTTTGAGTAGCAAACCTCTTACGTATCCTTCTTTTTGATTTTCTGGGATTTGCGGATTGTTTATTACAGATTGAATTAAATTTACTAGACTTTTTTCTCCATCTTGTGCCATTCCTCCAGCAGATAAAAGTGTTGGAGCAAACCAAGGCAAACCTGCTGTAATTGGTGTAAATACAGACCTTTGGACAAGTGAAGTTAAACCTTTAAATAAACCTCTAGGGCTAAATTTCCAATTTCCTTCTTTATCTTTGTAAATAGGTGCATAAAACCCTCTTAAATCCCCTGCAGTTTCGGTAAGACCCGTTCCTTCAGCCCCTTCGACTTGTGTTTTTTGAAGAGTTTCTACGGATTTATCTAATCTACCTGCTTTTCTAGCAAAATCAAGCAACTTGTGCTGACCTTTTACATGTTCAAAACCTTTTTTAAATGTCTCTAAAGCTCTACTTAGTGCGACAAAACTTTCTAAATTTTGATTTCCTCCAGCTGAATATTGTTCGAGTTCTTTTTTTAATACATCTCTAGTCCAAGCACCTCCCATCTGAGTCAAACCTTTCAAAAAAGTATCATCAGTAATAGCTTTTGCACAAAGATTATAAAAAGATGATTTTATTAAAGCTTGTTTTTGCTCTTCAGTTTCACAACTAATAATAGCTTCTATACCTGATAAATTACGATTTTCGGTTTGTAAGCTAGTTACACTAGAATCTGCTTTAATAGCCTCCTTCCAAACAGCTGTAACATCCCTACCCGAAACCAAATTTTTATTTTGAATATTAAATCTATCATTAATAAATCTCTGAGCCCAGCCACCAAATCTTCGTGCCATGTTGCCTGCTTTTGCAAGATGATCCTTACCTTCAGTTCCTTCTGACAAATTTATACTAAAAGTACCTGTAAGAGTGTTGGCAATAGCATCAATACTATCAGGTTGAGTGATGGCTTTTATGGTTTCATTGGATTGAAGTTTTTCCTCACTAAGTTCTTCTACAGCTGTTCTGTTAAAGGGGACAATCTGGCTTACACCTTTGATTCTTCTAGTTTGATTTTCTTCACCTTTAGGCAATGTTAAAGTTTCCATATAAATTAGTTAGTTATAGTGCTTAAAGTTTCTACCACTCCGACATATGCAACTTCTGGTTCAACTTTGAGTCGATATGCTAGTTTTGCATAACCAAAAGCCAAGCCTGTGATAAAGTGGTTGTTGTATTTGGGTTCAGCCAGTAAGTCAATTAGGATATTCATTTTTTCGCTTTGATCTTGATCTTTTTTGATTAAGTTTTTATCAGTTTCAGATAAGGAATTTTCCATATTTTCGATAGCATTTGCAAAAATATAATCTCCAAATTGCTGAGAACTTTCCATTCTTCCAGTTTTCTTAATCAAGTCTTTGACCATATTTTGATACAAATCCTCCAGATTCAAAGCATATTCTATTTTTTGCTCACCACTTGCATTTTTCCTCCTCTCCACATACTCCAAAAATCGCTTTTTTTGGTCGTCAGTTAATTGCATATTAAGTTGTAATGTTAAATTTTTGTTAATTATGAAACAAATAATAGCACAATACAAACTTATTGTAAAGCAATATAAACCCTGTTGATAAAGGTCAAAAAACTCTTTTTTATGAGGTTTTAACTATTTCTACTTATCAAAAAATCAGACAACTCCAATAAAGTTTTTAGATTTTCAGAAGAGTTTACTTTCAAACTGGAAAGGCTTTTTTTAGACTCATTTTTTAGCTTATCAATTATTTGCTCCATTTTTTTATCAATCCCATTTTCTTTTACCTTCTCTTTAAACCATTCCAAGTCTGCAAAGCTAATTGTTTTAGTCTCAATTTTCTCATCTAATTCAGCTTTTTCAACCTTGTTTAACTTTTGATAAGTCTCCACAAAGAGCAAAGTTTTTTTACCCTCCCTCAGATCTGCTAAAACAGATTTACCCGTCATAGACTCATCTCCAAACATTCCCAAAAGATCATCAGCAAGCTGAAAAGCGACACCTAATTTTTTGCCAGCCTCAGAAAGCTTTTTGATTTCGCCTTTTTTAGCTCCCGCAAGAGTCGCTCCAAGTAAAAGCGGTTTTTCTACTGAATACCTACCAGATTTGTAGTCCAAGGTGTTTAAAATTGACTTAGAGGTAATTTGATTTATATCAGCAATTCCAAGTCCCAAAGTGTCATCGATTTGCCCATAACAAACCTCTAGCTGCATTTGCCAAAAAAGTGGTGAAATTTTCTGATAATATTTTTTGGAAACCTTATTAAAAACTGAATTAGAAAGGGCAAAAGCCATATCACCAGCCAAAATAGCAGTACTTCGAGCCAACGAAATTCGCCTCTCACGGCTTAAACCCTCGGGCAAATTTTGCAAATACAAACTTTCGATTGTAGGCAAACCTCTACGAGTCGTAGCTTCGTCCATAATATCATCATGAATCAGGCAAAATGTCTGAAATACCTCAAGGCTACAACCAAGTGTAAAAACTTCTTCAAACCTCTCAGGATCTTTATCGGCATACAAATTGTAAGCTAAAAAAGCTAAAAAAGCTCGAAGCCTTTTGCCGTTATGTAAGGTCATTTTTTCAACTGCTTGTAATAGCTCATAGCTGTTAGAATTAGCTTGCTGGCTGTTTTTTAGCTCGTTTTGAAAATAAACTTTTAGCTTGGCTTTAAGCTCTGTTTTAAAAGTTTCGAGAGTTTGTTGGAAGGTCATACTAAAAGATAACAATGCTTAAAAAAGATATGGTCAAAATAATCACATTTGAATAGTAAAATAAAGTAAAAAATTTAGCTTTGAAAAAAAACAATGGCAACAAACACAAAACAAAACACAAAACAAAACCTATTTTTAAGCTGGGATAAGTTGTAGTAAAAAAACACACCAAATAGATCAAACTGGCTGATACAGAAGAAAGTTTTTTACCCAAAAAGTGAATCAGATTGTGATCTCCAGATGCCTTATCAACTTCGTAGTCCGATATAAAAGCCTGAAAAGCAATTGCTATAATTACTCCACAAAAAGCTATCAAGTTTGTTGAGGCTTTATTGATAAAATCTAGTAGATTCCCACCATAGCTAAAACCAATCAAAATCAAAGCTAGTGTACCTACAAGATTGCTTAAAATTTCTACACCCAAAACAGACTTGAATCGAAAAGGCTTAAAAGAATAGCTATAACTAATAAAAATAGTTGTGACTGTTGCCCAAAACATTAGCCAGTTTTGATAATACAAAGGTGGTATCAAAAGTAATCCAGAAAATATAATTGCTAGCCAAATTACAATTTTATGGTATTTTTTATCCAAAACATTTCCACTCCAGCCACTTTTTTTGCGAGGATTTTTTAGGTCGTAAGGGTAGTCAGCAACATCATTAAGTCCGTTACAAATTATCCCAGCTGGAAAGGTGAGCAAAAGTAGATGTATGATTTTGTCAGCACCAAATTGAACCCCTGCATAATTTAGACTAGAGACAAAAATTCCACTAAAAACAATCCAACCAACTGGGCGACTGGTAATTACAAGTTGCTTTAAAACTTCCCAGAGTTTCATAAATAACCCATCGCCTTGGATTCTTCCATTTCAGCAGCAATCCTTTCGATTTCTAAATTAACAGCTTCTAATTTTTGATTATAGGTTTCGTACAGCTTAGGGTTGGTAGTTTTGATTTTTTCTAAATCTGGATTGCTTATTTTTATAAATCCGTGGTGATTTTTACGAACCATTCCATCAAATAGAGTCTCATGTGTTACATTAAAGTAATCAGTTCTAGCATTGGCTAACTCTGGCATAAGGTCTCTAATCTCTAGTGAAGTAAAATTTACCATACCATACTCACCCACCCCCATCGTTTCTGCTACAAATTCTTTACACAGTAAAAACATACTATCATCCTCATGGTCAGTAAAAACATGATATAAGAGTTTATCCATCTCACCAACTTTGTTAGAAATTGTGTGACCTATTGTTAAAAAATTAACTTCACTATTTTCGAAACGGTATTTTGGATCTAAAAGAGCAACTGCCGAAATTTGTTTATGGTTATCTTCTAGCCAGTAAATATTACCGTCCTGATCTCCTAAGGTTTTTAGATATACTCTTTCTCGCGAACAAAAAATTGAACTGTAATAGTTTATCATCTTATGAAGTTGGCTGATTAAACTGCTTTGACTTCTAGGTGAGAGCTTAGTGAAACACTTGTTAGCCATATCTTTAAAGTAAAATAAATCGAGTTAAAGTCGAGTTAATAATAAACCGTAGTAGCCTATACTATGCGATTTGTCAAGACATGCTTTAAAGTTTTAATTTGAGTATATGCATTTTATGCAAGGCTATTTTAGGTCATTTTTTAAACTTCGACTTTTGCTAAATAAAATACCTCTTTTTTATCTCATTTTAGTGCTTGCTACAATTTTGAGGTTGCTGGGTTTCCCAAATATTCCACCAGGTTTAAACCAAGACGAAGCTGCTAATGGATACGAGGCTTTTTCATTACTAAACAGCGGTGCAGATAGGTGGGGGAACAGGTGGCCAGTATATTTTGTAGGATGGGGAAGTGGGCAAAATGTTTTGTTGGCTTATTTACAAATTCCTTTTATTGCGACTTTTGGACTAAATAGTTTTGCACTTAGATTGCCGCTAGTTATTTTAGGTATTTTGACTGTTATTTTAACTTACCTATTGGCTAAAAAGATCTGGAATCAAAAAACAGCTTTATTATCATCTTTAATGCTCTCAGTTTTACCTTGGCACGTAATGACAAGTCGATGGGCTTTGGAAAGTAACGTATTACCTTTTACAGCTACTTTAGGTTTATATACTCTTGTTTTGGCACTTGATTTTAGCAACAAAGAGAAGCTTTATTGGTGGCAAAAAATTATTGTTATCCTGAGTTTGTTTCCTTTTGCTTTATCTTTTTACGCCTATGGTCTAAGTATTCTGCCAATTGCTATTTTTATCCCAATCATTGCTTGGATTTTTAGAAAACAAATTTATAAACACTTGAGATTGTGGCTTGCTTCAGCAATAGTAATGTTTATTAGTAGCCTTCCTTTTTTGCTTTTCATTATAAAAAATAACTTTCTTCACCGAGATTTTGGTTTTGAAAAATTTCTACCATTCTCAATCAACCTTTTAGAAGCCAACAGACTAAGCCAAATTAACGATAGCTTTGTCATGACTTTGGGGACAAATGCTTTTTTTGTGGTTTCCGGGTTTCCAGATTTTTTGGTTTGGAATAACGATCCATCTTTTTTACCCCTAGCTTTTATCGCCTTTCCTTTTAGTATTTTAGGGATATATTTTATTTGGCAAAATTATCTAAAAAATCGAAATTTAAAAATTCCTTACAGTTCAATCTTACTAGCCTGGTTGTTAGCTTTTATACCGATTTTGTTTTTTGTGCCAGTAAATGCCAATAGAACAAACAGCCTATTTATCCCAATAATAATGATTAGTTCATTTGGAATTTTGGAAATTGGAAAACACATAGCGGATCAAAAGCTGGCTAAGTTTGTGGTTTGGGGTAGTGTTTCTTGGCTGCTAATCTATGCTTTAATTTTTCAAGGAAGTTATCATATTTTATACAACAAAATTGCAGTAGAAAATTTTAACAACAACTACGATACTGCTATTTTAAAAGCTCAAGAAATTGCTGGAAATGAAGAAAAAATATACCTTACCAAAGAGGTACAAATTAACTATGTTTTCCCTCTTTTGGTCTATAAAGTTAAACCAGAAGATTTTCGAAAAGATTCAAAATACGAAGTTGTAAAAGGTGATTACAATGTTCATTATTGGCAGAATTTTTACTTTGACAAAGAAAGCTTAAATTTAAAAACTAATGAGTCTTGGCTGGCAATTGTAAAACCTTGTAAAACCAATTGGTGCGATAAATACAAAACTCTTTATCGTGATGAAAAGTGCTATAAGAATCAAGAATTATGGTCGAGCGATGTATTTACAATTTACCGCTGTTATCCAAAAAATTAGCTTAGATTATTACAAACAAATCAAGGGAACTTGATCTAAAATTGTCTTACAAAAAGCTTGTACCAAAATATCCTCAATTTGATTGTTACTAAAACCTCTTGTTTTCAAGAAAAAACTTTGCTCATTTTCTAGTCCAAAATTAGCCAAACCATGAGTTGCTTTTACTTCGTCGGTTTGAATCCGTAAATTTGGTTGACTTAAAATAGTAGAAAGATCGTCCAACATTAAATTTTTAATCTCCAAATGGGTGTCGGTTTGTTTGCCTTCAGGGCTTATTTTTATATTTCCAAAAGCCTTCACAGTTGCTCCTTTCGCCAAAACATTTCTCATCATAAGCTTGCTTTTTTGGTTTGTTGCTAAGTGATTAAAGCTTATAGTATAGTTAAAAATAGCTTCATGAGTTAGAAATTTTCCTAAAAAATAAATTTCAGTTTCAGTATTTGACTCCAAACAATCAATCTCCAGGTCAAAATCAATTTTAGAATTTGGCTCTGTTAAACAAATTATTTTTAACTTGCTTCCGTTTTTTTGAGTAATTTTTAGGTTGCTTGATTGGTTTATTTTCCAAAATATTTCCAAATCCGAATTGGCGTTCAAAATTAGATTCTGAAAATTTATATCTTCCCAAGAGCTAAATATTTTTTGGCTCAAAGACACCTCTAAATCGTTTTTTCGATCACCCGAAAATTTATTATAAAAATCAGAAAAACTAAGATACATTTTATAAATATTGATAACCCTCACGTTGAATTTTTTCAAATAAAACAAAGTCTCCAGACTCAACCAACTTTCCTTTATTCAAAACAAAAACTCGATCTATGGGTAAATTTCTGGCTAAATATGGGCTATGTGAAATAAGTAAAATTGTTTTTTGGGAAGATCTAAAAGAATTCAAAATTCGAGCTGATTGGCTAAGTGAGTCAATGTCTAACCCCGAATCAATTTCGTCTAAAATTACCAAATCTGGATCCAACATCAGCATCTGCAAAAGTTCGTTTTTTTTCTTTTCGCCGCCACTAGCTCCTACATTAAATTCTTTTTCGTAAAATTTATCTGAAAGTCCTAAATCTTTGGTAAATTGCTTGATTCTGGCTATAAAATTAGCAGCTTTTGGTTTTTGACCATGAATTTGAGTATAGGATTCTTTAATTAATTGGATGGTTTTTACCCCGGCAATTTCTATAGGATTTTGAAAAGAGACAAAAATTTTCTGCTTAGCTATTTCTTCAGGTTTTTGGTTGTTTAAAATAATTTCTTGATTGTTTTTGTGCAAAATAATCTCACCACTTTCAATTTTATAATTTGGATTTCCTGCAATAACTTGAGAAAGTGTAGATTTTCCTGATCCGTTTGGACCTAAAAGCAAATTTATTCCACCTATTTTTAAATTCAAACTAACATCTTCTAAAATCTTTAGATCGCCTACCTCAACTGATAAATTGCGTACTTCTAGCATTTTAAATTGATTCAACCCAAACTATTATTTTAGCATTTTTTAGGTTAGCTGGAACCGTCTTTTCGGAAGGTATTTGAGATTCTAAAGTATATTTAAATTTGTCAGAGAATTTCTGCTTGCTAAAAGCGTCTCGAAGTTTATCATCAGCAATATAAACTGTGGTTTTTTCTTTGCTTGTAGCTGTAGCAGCTTTGATGGTTTTATAGTTATTATTTACCGTTACACTTTCAAAACCTAGATTAAATAAAGTATTTTGAGCAACGGTTGTATCGTTACTTTGATTGCCAAATACCGCTGTTTGTGCCTGATAAAGTTCAGCACTTTGAGATTCAACTAGCATGTTTTTGACTGTAGTTCTAGCTTTTTCTCTGTATTGAGAGTTATTTTTTGTCCCAACATAGCTGTATGGACCATCACAATAAGTTGAGTGCGAACCTCTTCCAATTTCAAGCGAGCCGCTACACCAAATTGTCTGATCAGTTGACCAAATTATTCTGAAGAAAGAGTCGTCAACATTTACATCTTCAGTTAGCTTGTAAAAAGAAAGCACTTCATCAAGCTGAACATTAGTTTTTACATTGTCTCCCAAAATTTTTAAATATGAGCTAATACTGTTAATGTTACCAAAAATACCTTTGGATTTAGCTTTTTTAGCAGTTGCCTGAATTACCTCACTTTGTCTCTTTGATCTATCAAAATCAGATGAATACTTTCTAGCTCTAGCAAAAATCAAGGACATGTTCCCGTCAAAGTTGTTCACACCAGCTTCAAATGTAAACTCACAGTAAGCACCACCCTCTACATAAACTGTTCTATTGCAAGGAACCCCTGCTGGAACTTCAATTTTAGGAAAAACATCTGTGAAAGTTTTATCCACACTTACCTCAATCCCCCCAAGCTCATCTACAACTTGTTGAACTGCTTGAAAATTTGTAACTGCCCAATAGTGAATTGGAATATCGAATTCTTTGGAGATAGTGTTGGAAAGTGCATTTGCTCCAGCTGATTCATCGTCTGGTCTAGATTGAGCTGCGATAGGATAAATTTCATTAATTTTGCCAGTATTAGAAACTTCTTGACCTGAGGCATTTGGGAAGTATCCAACAGCATAGGTGTCTCTAGGAATGTTCAAAGTAACTACTTTTTTCTCGCTATAAAAGTACGATACCAGAATTATTGTGTCTGAAAGACTTGCAGCTTCATCAACCCCGATCACAAGAAGATTTGTACGCCCCTCATCTTCACCTTTAAGCTTAGTTCTTTGGTTGTTATTTAAGACGTTTGGCAGCTTTAGACATTTAAAATCCAACAACCCTTTACACTCATCATTTTGCACAATTACCTGATCAGCTGTACTAAAAACGCTGTGACCGAAATAAGCTCCTGCACCTAAAAAAAACAAACTAGATAAAATTAAAAGCAATGAAACAGCCTTACCAATTCCAAATCTTTTCTTTTTTGGAACAACTCTCTCGTCCGAAATTTCATCATGACCTGAAACAATAACCTCTTCACCTTCAGAATTCACATAAGAACCTACAAAATCGTGATCAACTACAGATTTATGATCTATATCAACTTCATTTTCTGAATCTTTTTTGTGGTCTGACATAATTAAAACTTTTTGAATAAACTATGAAACACTTCAAAATCAAACTTTTCTCGTCAAGTTAATCCAAAAAAGCTAAAGCTAAAAATCTTTAACCAAATAAAATATCACAAAAAGATGAATCTTAGAATAAACATCCTAAAAATAAGGTTTTAGTCTTTTACTTTCAATAATTGACTTAGACTCATTAAAGTCTAAAATTTAAAACCTCCGACTATAATTTCTCGAACCATTGTGGAAATTGAACGATGTAGGAAATAACATAATTCTCCAAAAAGAGTATCCTAAATTGGATGAAAAGTATTATAATCTCCAAATATTTTGTCTTTAAATTAATATATGTATTTTTTAAAAAACAACATTCACATCTTTACCTGCGATATAAAAATCTCCGGGTTGCAAACCTGATGCGATTGCTTGAGCATTGTTTGAAAAGGTATTCAATCCTACTACTGATAATACTGAACTTGGGCTACTTGTACCTATGCCAACTTTATCTCCTGAAACAATTGACGCTAAATTCGTTTTTAGCTTGCCCCACGACACAGAGCTATTAGATCTAGTTCTACATAAAAAATTGTTTAAAGGATCTCCCCATGACACTGAGTTTGGAGTTGGTAATTTTTTAGAACCTGTAGAATTGTAACAATTTCCAAAATCTGTATTTATATTGGAATTATTTCCAGAAACAACCACCTGCAAACTGCCATTGTACAAATACAAATCACCATTTTTAAAATTTTGAGTATTTTGGTCTATTTCGGCTTGAGTTGCAAAATTAGTCAACCCCTTGACAGCTAAAATACTGTTTGGCGTGGTGGTTCCTATTCCAATTTTACCATTGCTGGAAATACTAGCCAGGTTGGTTTTTAATTTGCCTGAATTTGATGTATTGTTATTCTCTATAGTTGAACAGATAAACTTGTTGAGAATTTTACCCCATTGATTATTATCGAGTCCGTTTGTCGGTAGCCTTAGTTCCACACTATTGTCATTTGTATAACAATCAGGATCTACAATAGAGGGTACTTCTGGAGATGCTTGTCCGGAATTTACAATTTTGACCTGTGTACCAGATCTATATAAATCACCAGTTTTGAGACCCGCAGTTATAGCATCTTGTTCGGTGGAGTAATTATTTAATCCAACAATTGAAAGCTTTGTAGTTGGGTTGCTGGTTCCTATTCCTACTTTTCCTGTGTCTGTAATACTTGCTAAATCTGGATGTAGCTTACTGGTGTTGGTCAAATCTTTTGTGTTTAACGTTTGCTCCAAAAAGTTGTTCAATGAAATCCCCCAGTTGGATTGTCCAATTGCCGGTATTTGTGACGGTTTTTCAATCTCTATTAGCAATCTAGAATTCCAAGGACACCACAAATTATTTGGTAAAAAGTCTCCACCCACTGCTGATAGGTGATCCTCTACATATCTGATACTCGCGTCGCAAACCTCAATCGCAAATTCAAAAAAGCTTATACTCTCAGGATCTAAATAGTAACTCCAATTGTTGTTGTAATCAGCAGGTTGAGCAACTATAGTACCTTTTACACTAATAGTGCCTGTTTCTGTACCACTAAGGATATTTCTGGCAGTTTGTATTTTTGATGGATTTGTAAGTTTGATAATAAACCTGTCAGAATCTTCTACTAAGTCAGAATGGTCGCCTTTAAATACAAAATAAGCTTCCGTAGGGTTGCCGGAAAAAACTTTTATATCTGAGAGTATATTTTTGAAATCATTTTGTAGAGGAATAGCGCTTCCTACATAAACCTGAAGTTTTTTAGTGATTATATCGGAAGTTGAATTTGTGCCAACATCTAAATTAGGACAATTAAAAATACTTTTGTTTACTCCAAAAAAATTACAAACAACTGAATTAGTGTTTGCCTGGTCTTGAGTTTTCAAATACAGATTGTTTCCTGCTGCAGGAATTGTAATATTCGGAGGTAAAGTACCACTGCAATTAACTAAAGCATTTGGATAAACTGGATTAGACGAGCATTGAACAGATAAAGAATCTGCGTTCTCTAACGTCAATAAAGTTTGTGTCCCATCATCAACTACAGTTGATAAATTGTTTGTATGATAACTATCATGTAAATATGAACTCCATTGATTAGCAGGGGGTTTAACATAAGGTTGGTTTAATTCGTACACTACTATATATGGATTATCTAGTTTAAAGCACATATTATCGCCACACTCTGGTTTCCATCTGTCTGTGCTATTGTAAACAGCTACCAATTCAGCCATACCATCATTGTCTGTATCTGTAATTTGCGAAAAACTAGCCCAATTATTACCATCACTAAAATTACCTAATCTTTTCCTAAAACTAGTGATTTCTGTACCGTCTTTATTATAAGCTGCAATTACGCTACTGTTTCCTGTAATTATGTCCAAATTACCATCACCATTGACATCAAAAAATATAGGAGTATCAGCAGAATTATTTGTAGGTATTGGCTGACCAAAAAGCTCGCCTAAAACTGGATCTGTACTAAATTTTATCCAAGGATAAGAAGGTGTTTCAGGAAACAAGTTTGGAAATTTTCTATCCCAACCTGTTAATTTAGTTCCGTCCGTGTCTATACCCACCACATCTTCATAATAACCTAAAGGAGTCGTGCACCCTATACCTTCACACAGGTTTGGGAGAATTGTGGTAAAAAGCATTTCCAGCTCAGGATCGGCGTCTAAATTAACCACAGATATATTTGAGTAAGACTTTAAAATATTTTGGTATGCATTTGGTACAAAAGGATGCTTCGCCAGATAACTTGCTGGAAAATTAGGCAGTAACTGACCTTGATTGGTGAACGCAAAAACCTTATACTGAAAAGTGCTTCCAAGGGCATCGTTTTGACCAGTTTCTAAGCTTGCGTGAATAATGATTTCATCATTTCCGTCATTATTGATATCGGCTATGGTTGGAGTAGATGTAATAAATTGGGATACAATATCATTAAGCTGACCATCGTTATTTTGATCAAAATTCAAAAGAAAATCTTGAGTTTGTTGTGGCCAACCAGCTATAGAGTTACCATTTTTGTCTAGCACAAAAAGTTTTTTACCAAAAGGCATTACCATGTCCATATTCCCATCTTTATTTATATCTCCTATAGCAACACCAGCCCCAAAAAGCATATCGTCTGAAGCTCTTTGGCTAAATTCTATCGGAGGTACAACTGTAATAGATTTTGGAAAGCCGCTGTGAGAAATGCCACTTTTTGCAGTGACCAAATCCAAATGACCTATCCTGTCTTTAATAATTATATCCACAAAACCATCTTTATTCATATCGCTAGCTGTAAGAGAAAATTGACCCATATATTTTACAGAAGCATTATTTATAAAGTCTGAATCTTTCCAAACAGTTTTTGGGTAATCTGGTAATAAGTTACCTTGATAGTCTACGCCATATAATTTTAAAATATATTCATTGTCTGTGGATGTACTTGTGTCTTTGTAGTCAGTGAATTTGGTAACAAAAAATATTTCTTTTTTGCCATCATTATCTGCGTCAATTACTAAAGGTTTGTTGTTTATGGTCTGCTCAAAGACATTTGTCGCGGGACGCGAAGGCAAAGCAACGGGAAAACCTGTAGCGTAATTACCGTCTGAATTTACGACATAAACCTTATTATCGATAGGTAAAGATTGCCTGCCTTTGTTCATATAGATAATTTCTTTTTTGTTATCACCATCTATATCTTCTACTGCGGGGTTTATAATACTTCTTTTCGTCAAAAAATCACCGCTTTTATCTATTTTTAAGGGAAAGTTAGCTTTAAAATTGGTATCTACTGTGAGTTCGTAATGGCCTAAAGAATTATCTAAATTATCAAAATACTCTACAGTGTAAATTCCAGAAGTAGTAATCGTATTTGCAGGAATATATGCAAATATGTTTGATGTGCAAATAGGTCTAGTTGGTGTGGCGGAGCATTTTGTTGTAGAAAACTTATCACTTGGGTTTGAGCTTAGATAGTATTTAACTGTGACGTTGCTATTTCCTGAGATGGCATCTATAGCAATATCAACTTTAGGACTAGATATTTGATTACTTCTTGCAACTTCATAATTATTTATAGAAACCTTAATAATTTCACTTATTTTCATAGTCAAAGAGTTCGGGTTTACAGCGTAATCTATTTTTACAAGTACATATTTATCCTCTCCAAAATCAACCGTATTTATATTTTTGGTAATTGTATTTGCTGAGGTTGTATTGCCAAACGATGACCAGGCAACATTTTCTAACGGGGTTGAGTATAAACCCAAACTTCCTTGAATATTTGAATCTCCAGAAATAGATGCAGTGCCTGATAATTTTTGATTATTTGAGATGTTGAGACTTAAATTTGGCAAATTGGTTATACTAGTTTGAAGCAGATTATTATTTCTAAAAACTCCATACCCTTTGAAAAAATCAAATTCACCAGCTTGAATAGTTTCATTCCTAAGTATATGTTTGATGGTTGTAAAATTTAAATTTGGTTTATTGGCTACCAAAAGGGAAACAACTCCAGCAATTTGTGGAGACGCCATAGAAGTTCCCGAAATTACCATATAGTTACTTTGATAATCATACTTACCGTCACCAAGTTTATTAAATTTTGATTTTAGAGACAAAATATCTTGACCGGGTGCCATAATATCAACTTTGTTTCCGTAATTACTGAAATGGGCTTTTTCTCCTGAACTGTTGTTTGCCCCAACTGTAATAACCTCGTTTAGTTTGGCTGGGAAAAAATTAATAGCTTCGGTGTTATTGTTTCCTGCTGCCACTACAGTGATTATACCCAAATTATAAGCCTCTACAATTTTTTTTCCTTCTGGTGTATTTCTAGATTTTTCAGCTGTATCTGCAGAGTTGCCACCCCAACTAAAGTTATACACTTTGACTTTGGAATTTCCGTACGCTATCGAATTAATTATACTAGAAGAAGTCAACCCTCCATTAGAATCACCTGCTTTAATCCCTAAAATTTTTACATTACTTGCTATACCAGCAATACCTATATTATTGTTTTTTTCTGCAGCAATACTACCAGCTACATGAGTTCCGTGCCCATTATCATCCATAGGATCCCTGTCGTTATCGACAAAATCCCAACCCAAAATATCATCAATATAACCATTATTATCACTGTCTAAAGTATTCACAAGAGGTGAACCATTGCTGATTGCATCTCGCAAGTTAATAACAGAGTCGCTATTAATATCGAGATTATTGCTTCGGAGGTAAGTAAGCACTTCTCTAGCTGTAATATCATTATCTGAGTTTGTATCTAGCGTGATTTTTAAGTTTGTTGGAATTTCTCCATTATTTATCCAAATATTATTTTCAATATCAGGATGGGTGTAATCTATACCGCTATCTACGACTCCAACAACAACCCCTTTTCCAGAGTTGCTCGTATCCTGACTCCACACACTCTCTATATTTAGATCAATGTTGTTAGTTCCAGTTTTATTTTCCAAGCCTGTTGAAGTGCCATTTTTACCAGGATATGTTTGACCGATATTTTCCAGACTCCACATTTTGGAATACAATGGATCGTTAGGTGCTGCGGTTGTGCTATAAATTTTATTAAAAAACACAGACTCTATGTTTGGATCTGTTTCCAGCTGCTTTTTCCACAGATATGTTTCAAAGTTATCTTCATCTGAACTTTGCGTTTCAACCTTTCCATTATTTACAGGTTCAAGAGGCTTGTATGTTTGTTCTTCAGTTTCAATATTAACAGATTGTGTGCTTAAATTACTCGGCACTTTCTTTTTTACCAAAAAAGTTTGATCATTGCTGTTTAACTTTATTTGCTCAACCTCTTGAGGTAAATTACTGTTATTTTGAAATGAATACCAACTATTTATCTGATTTTTTGCTTTATATTTTACAATAAGTTCATCTTTTACAATATCTATATTTTTGTAGTTTTGATAATCTCCGTAATCAACACTAGGTGGCTGGCTGGCAGAGGCTATTTTATTGGGTTTTTCTGTATTAATACTAAGCCAACTACCAACTAAAAATATAGATAGAGCAAAAAACAGTACAAATAATAGAGCTGCGAAAATCTTTTTAGGACTCCTATTTATCTTCATAAGAAAATTTTTTGTTTTTGTTTTTGTTTTAGTGGAATGAAAGGAAATAAGGTTTAAACATTAATCCATAATTCCTTATTTCGCTCTGAATTAAAGCCCTATTTATAGGTAATGTCAAACAAACATGATTTCAAACCTAATCGATGCAGATTAAGAGATTTATTAATATCATCCTTGGTATTTTCTCAGCCATAATTTAGTCTATTAAGCTTTAAGTGAAACCTCTTTAACTAAATAAAAAATCGCAAAAAGTGGTATTTTAGAATAAACCTCATAAAAATCTGGCTTTAATTTCTGACTTTCTTGAATTGGTAGCGGCTCGTTAAAATTTAAAATTTTGAAACCTCCGTTTATAATCTCACGAATCATTCTGGAGATTGAACGATGATAATAAACAACCTCTAGCTCACCAAAAAGCTTATCTTTAATTGGGCGAAAAGTATGATAATCTCCAAATATTTCATCTTTATAATCTACGGTTTTAGATTTTTGATAACCCATTACAAATTTGTTAAAATCTTTACTACGAGTTGTTTGTCCGCCCCATTTAAGCGGGTGATGGGTAGAGAAAACTAATTTACCGTCTTTAGTGAGCCATTTGTTGAGCTTTTTAAATAAAACCTGCCAATCTTCGATATAGTGCAAAGTTAGGCTTGAAAAAATTAAATCAAAACTGTTTTCATCAAAATCTAAATCCTCAATTTTAGAACATAAAAATTCCATTTTTGGATTGCTGTAACTAAATTTAGCTGCTTCAATCAAATATTTACTACTATCAACTCCAACAACTTTTTTGGCACTTTTTTGAACTAGATTATCGCATTCCTCACCACTGCCACAACCCAAACAAAGCACTCTTTTACCTTTCAAATTATCTAAATAGCTATAAATTGCAGGTTTTTCCAAAAAATCATGAGCATAATGTCTGCCACTTTTACGCTTATTTTGCCATTGATCGGAATAATTATCGTAGGACACAGTGTCAAAGCTAATAACAAACCTTAACTTTGTCTAAAAAAATATTTTATAAATCTAAATTCTTAATATTTATAGCTTCAGTTTCGAAATTAGCTTAGCCTAAAATTCTTAGTTTTTTTACTTTTGACTCATAGAACTACTACTATTTTCTGACATTATTTTAGCAATATCAAATTTTAATTTAGTAACTTTCCACCCACTCGACTCTTTAGTAAAATAAAAATCAACATCTTGACTGATACCCGAATCACCTATTTTTAAGCTTAACTTGTAGTTAGAACCATCAGCGGTTAATTTCTTGTTATTAAATGCATCCCACTGAGAATCTGCTAGGTTAATATTTTGTACGAACTTTCCGTCAGAAATAGCTTTTTCTATATCTTTTTTAGATGAATCTTTTTGCTCTTGTCCGAATTCTTGTCCGAATGAAGCACTTATATCACCAAAAGAATCAACAAACTTACTCAAGTCCATATACTTCTTAACCTCATCTACATTTTTATCTTTAACTCCTTTAGAAAATCCATAGTAGGCAAAATTTACCGAACTAGAGTACCACCAATAACCTCCCCCAAATGCTGAAACTACCACAACTAAGATAATTGCAGCAACTAATAAAATTTTATTCATAAATATTCAGTTATCAGTACAAACAAACTCATATATGTCAAAAACGTATACACCCACAAATGAACTTTTAAAGAGCTTAAACAACAAAATTTCCGGGCAACGCCGGATTTTTTACTTGACTAAATTGATCTTTTAAAGGAAAAAGAGGGTCGTAGTCCCTAAAAGCAAAATTAAGACTAGCACCCTCTTTGTTTGGTAGATTGAGCTGCAACTGTTCACAACGCTATAAATAGTGTTGCAGACAAAATTAACTGTCTCTACCGAATTTCGGAACCGACACATCCGTAACTTCACCCTTCCATTTCTGTTTTTTTAAATTTTTGTTTTTGTATTTATTTAAATTTTTGTTTTGGTTTTGTGTAGCGTGTCAGTGGCATACACATAACAGAAAGGTGAATAGAGAAACCTGGTTATTTTGACCAGACTTTTCTATTTAAAAATTACAAATCGATTTCCAACTAAATTAATTATACAACACAAAAAACACTCAGTCAAGAAATATAAAATGACTGACTAATTGCTTATTGATCTAATAAAAAGGTTTTTTACCAACTTTTGATTAAGTACAATTTAAAAAAGATAGCCAAATTATTCTTTGTTAATTATTATTTTAACTAACCTCCGATCTTAAACTCTACCACGTCACCATCTTCCATGGTATAATCTTTACCCATAGTTTTGACCGCTCCAACCTCGTAGCACTGCTTCCAACCTCCAGCTTGGGTAAATTCTCGATAGCTAACCACCTCTGCTTTAATAAATTTTTTCTCAAAATCAGTATGTATTTTACCCGCACACTGCGGTGCTTTCATGCCTCTAGTAAATGTCCAAGCCCGTGATTCAATTTCCCCACAAGTAAGGTAAGTAGCTAAATTTAACTTTTCATAGCTTGTTCGGATTAACTGATCGATTGCGGTTTCTTCCCCTGCCCCAAACTCTTTTCTCTCCTCAGCTGTCATATCACCAAACTGACTTTCCGAAGAAATATCCACTTCAAAATCAGATTTGTAGGGTAAATTTTCGCCCTCGTAGCTAATGTTTCCAAGTCTCAACATCGGCTTGTCGGTTAGTAAATTTAGACTTTTTCTCCATTTTACAACCTCGTCATCCCAACTTTCGTCCATCACAAAATTACTAGCAGGCTGAATTTGGCTAAGCTGAGTTAGAATATGCTCACAAACTTCCATTTTTTGTTCTCGATGTTCAATTTTTCGATCTTTTTCAATCCGAACTAGCAGGTTTTCTAGTTTTTTCTCATCATGAAGGGTTAGCTCCATCATCAAAATCTCCTCATCTTCAGTTGGGTTTACTCGATTTTCTACGTGAATAATATCGCTATTTTCGAAACATCTTACAACCAACAAAATAAGATCAACCTCTTGAATATGCGATAAAAACTGATTCCCAAGACCTTCACCTTTGTGGGCGTTTTTAATCAAACCCGCAATATCCCTAAACTCAATAGCTGCGTAAACTTCTTTTTTGGAACCTGTTAGCTCAGCAAGCATTTTGATTCGTCTATCTGGAACTTCCACAATTCCATCATGCGGATCAATAGTGGTAAAAGGATAATTTTCCGCCGGCACAGAGCGTTTGGTAAGAAGATTAAAAAGAGTGGATTTACCAGCATTTGGCATTCCAACTAAACCTACAGAAAGCATATACTCTAGCAATCAATTAAAGGCGGAATTTGTCAAAAAGAGAATTTTACTAGGTAGTCAATTTTAACAGATTATAAATCTTGATTTTTATTTAACATTTCTATGTACATATCATAACTCATTGGGCAATTTAAAAAATCTTCAAAATCAGAATTATTATTAAATTTAAGCTCTTTCTTTATCTGCTTTAATAAAAAAGTATTGTACTCTTTTTTTCCATGACTAAAATATGTGTAAATAGTTGTTTTTTTACCATTTCTATCTAACAAACAATAATATCGATGGTGGTCTTTTTCTGGTTCAATAACAAAACCTTTTTTCTTTAAAACTGAAATAATATCTTTACTTTTTCTTGTAGATTTCAAATTACTCATAAATTTTATTTTTTTAAATCAATAATTTTTACTATAAGATTTTTTAGTTTCGATTTTAAATCCAACGCTTTTTGAGTAAGTCTCTCATCTTCTTCTAAGTAATAATTTTTATAAAGAGCGTAAAAAGAAAAATAAATAGCTTCTTTTGCCTGCTCTTCAGTTTCTCCCCAAGCTGAAAAATTCAAATACTCATTTTCAATGATAAATATATTATCTTCAACTTTAAAGCTAAAATATAATTTTGAACTTAAGATAAAAACACAATCATCAAATCTGATTATATCAGTGGAAAATTTAGGATTTATAGAATAAACTTTTTTTATATTTTTCTTATCTAAAACACTTGGGGAGTTAATTTCAGCATAAACTACAGCATATTTTTTTTCACTACTAGGTGTCTTATTTTTTATATTTTCGTCAGGCAAGATTAGCTTTACTATATCTGACGACGGTTTATTAATCTGAATTATTTTTTCCTGGTTTTTTATAGACACCTCTATATCATCGTTAAAAATATGATAAAATTTCCCCCATATTTGCCTTCTTTCCTGCTCTGTATACAAGGTATTTATGTTTTTGATATCAGAATAGTTGTTGCTAATTACAATTTCATTAAACTTGTTAAAGTACTCCAAAATATAATCGTCAGTTGAAAAAGTGTTTTCAAATAGGTCTTGAGTGGTATTAATTGTTTTAACTGGTGAAAGAGTTATATCGAAACTACCATGCTTTACATCTGTTATTACAAGTTTATCTTTATCCTTTAAATATTTCTGGATAAGATTTAAGTCTTTTATTTCAGACTTTTTTAATAAATTTATTTCTAAAAAATTACGATAAGAGTTTTGGAGGTTTGAGGCAATCTTTATAAGAGCATCTAAATCTAGATTTCCGTCGAAAGTATATTTTTGCTGAAAATAAAGATTTATAGCGTCACTCATAAGATTAGTTCTGAGTTTTTATAAAATTTGAAACATAGTCAATTTATAAGAGGTTCACAACCAAACCTTACCTCCCCAATACCTTCAAACTCGCCTCCCAATTTATCTGCCTCAAAATCTGAGCCTCCACCTCTGGAGTGGTTTTTTTGGCTAATTTTCCGCTGTTATCTGTACCCACAGCTGAATATTTGATAGTAAAGGTTGGTTTTTGAAGGTTTTGGGTTTTAGCTTCTTCTAGGCAATCGTCTTTGAATTTTTGGCAGCTTTGGCTGAATTTTAGGAATTTCTCAAAATTAGCATCGTTTACAAAATCAAATTCCAAACCAACTCCAGTTCCACGAGTTACCATAGCGTTTGATTGTTGGTCAAAAATAAAATTCCCGAGCGAATACACGATCAGTTTTTGTTTATAAACTTCAGTATTTTGAACGGTGTGAACATGATCTCCGATCACAGCGTCGGCCCCTAAATCTATATAACTTCTGGCATAAGTTTGTTGCAACTCATCTGCAATAACAGAATATTCTTTGCCTTGATGTGGAGTCACGATGGTAGGGAAATACTTGGAATATTGTGATATCACAGCCAATTCATCGTCAGTTGGTAGTTTAAAAACATTGTGAAACCCGCACATTGCTAGTGGAATGTAAAAAGTATCAGAAGTTTTAGCTGAATCTTTAACCGAAACTTTTGTCCAAGTTTGATTCTTGTAATCGTATTTTACGGGAAAACTAACAACTTCGCAAATGTCGGATTTAACAGCATTATCAAAATGTCCAAAATATTGAATCCCTTTTTTTGTAAATTCTGGCGAGTTTGATCTAGCCCATCAACTTCTTCCATATTATCAGTGTGATTATTAGCTAGTGTGAAAGCATCAAACCACTTCGCGGCTTCGGGTGTATATTCCACAGGACAACTAAATTTAAGATCAGAATCTTGAGTCGCTGAATTTCGATAAGTGGTGGTAATTGGACACTCCATATCGGCAATCCAAGCGTCGTATTTTTCCCTTTCAAGTGTATTTAACCCAGAAAATGGGTAGCTGTATTTTAAAGGACTGGCTTTGGACCAATCGTCGATATATCTTCCCCAAAAAACATCTCCAAAAAACATGGTTTTGAAATTCAAACTTGTTGGAGGAATTTTGATTTCTGAACTTGCTGAACTTGATTGAACTGAAGATTTTGAACTACTCGAAACTTCTCCCAAAACCTGACCTGAATTTGCGACGGGTTTAAAATTTTGATAAGTCTGGTAACTGGCGAGACCAAAAACTACTGTAACAATAAGCAAAAGTGGAAATAAAAACCGTAGGCGAAACATGCCAAAACGAAGAGTAAATTTTTGAGAGTTGTCTAAAACTTACCTCCCAAACTTTTCCATCACGATTTTTTCGGCAGGAACCTTTTCCTCAACTAGCACATCATTCATAGCTGCAACCATCATTGGGTGACCACAAAGATAATAATTTTTATCAGCCAAGTTTGGAATTAATTTTGGAATTACCGTGGTTACCCTACCCTCAAACGTCATTGAAAAAACCTTACCCTCAAAAATTTTCTGACTTTCTTTTTCACCCTGCAAATCTTCAGCCACAATTATCATCTTAAAATTTGGGTATTTTGGATTATGCAAAAACTTCCCTAAAAATTTATCAGCAAAATTATCAGTTAACACCCAACAACCGAAAAATAGATCAATTTTATTTTCAGGGTTTTGAATCAAAAGATTTTCAATCATCGGCACAAACGGTGCTAATCCAGTTCCAGTTGATACAAAAACATGCTCACTCGAATCTGACTTGGTAGCAAATTTTCCAGAAGGTCCAACTGCTTGTAAACTCGCTCCGACTTCTACTTTTTCAATAAAACCTGAAGCAATTCCACCCGGTTTGGTGCTGATCATAAAACAAATGTAGTTACCACTTTCCAGATCAGGAAGATTGGTTGGGATTTCAAAATTTGGAGCTTTTTTACCAAGATAAGCTACAGAATACGCTCGATAAGTTTTAGGCTCAACCTCCAAACTAAAAAACTGTCCGGGTTTAAAATCCACTTCACTTTCAGTCTGAAAAACCAAAAAGTAAGCTTTTGGAATGAGTTGTTGTTTGAAAACAAGATTTAGATTTATTTTAGCCATATAGGCTTCAATTTAAGTCCGATTTAAGGGTTTGTCAAAGCCCCACGGCGATTGAGAGAAGAGTTAGTGAAAAGCGGATAATGTATAGAACCCATTTGAAAACTAATTCGAGAAATAAGCCATTAAACAGTTTTCCCCTGACAAGGGGAATGTCCACAGGGCAAGGGGTTTTGTGGAAACTTTAAAGTGAGGCTGAAACCCACAGTCCCGTTGGGACAGCTCCCTTATCAGGGAGCAACTAGCAACTTTTGGCTTAAACTAGGTAAAAGTAATCAAATGGGTTCTATATCACCCTTGCAAATTCCAAATACTTCTCCAACATTTAAAATCAATGCCAACTCTTCTAATTCACCCACGAAAAGGACTTTTTCAACTCACAATCTGCCAAAACTGTGGACACATTTGGAGCTGTCAAAATTGCAGTAGCAAACTTACCACTTATCGAACTAGTGAAAAGCAACTAGAACTAATTTGCAATCACTGCCAAACTGCCTACAACTATCCTAATGACTGTCCGGAGTGCCATTCCAAGCAGGTTTTTAGCAAGTTTGGAGGAGTTGATGATCTCGAAGAAGTGATTCAAAAAGAGTTTGGCAAAAATATTATTCGCCTAGATAAAATCAAAAATTTTAAGCAAATGAATTCTCAAATAGTGAAAAATTCCAACCCTGATCAACTTTTTGTGACCACTCGAGTTTTTGATCCTGCTATTGATTACGCTCAATTTTCCAAAATTATTTTTATCCATGCCGAAAATTTACTAGCAAGTAGTGATTACTTGGTGCAAGAAGAATTAATCAAAAATCTGACCGAATTATTTCTGCAAATAGATCCAGAAACCGAAATTTTCTTTGATAAAAATGGTCAAAATATTAGCTTTTTTAAAGAGCTTCAGAGTTTAAGTTCAGTTGAAAACAAAATCCTATTAAAAAATTGGTTTAAGGAAAAAATGGAAGAAGAGCTTGTAAATCGCCAAAAATACCAATTCCCACCATTTAATAATTTGCTACTACTTACCACTCAAGAAAAAGATTATCAAAAATCTCTCCAAAAACTTCACGCTACCAAAGAATACTTAGAAAAAATGAAAAGTGAAATCCCAGGCATTAGTTGGGGCAAGGTTTATCCAGCAAGACTATTGCGTCGAAAGGGTTATTACTCTCACCATCTTTTGCTAAAATTCCCCAAAAATTACAGCCATTTTCCCATCCTTCAAAAAACCATTTTGGGTTTGGCTAGTTTATACAAATTACAAGTTAGACTAAACCCTAGACACACTTTTTAGATTGACAAATATGCTGGTTACAGCTTAAAAATTTAACAATGAAAAAATTATTGAGCTCAAATTTAAAAAAACTAAGCGAAGAGAAAAACTTCCAAAAAATAGCTAATTTCTGGCGAATTTTGGACGATAAAACAGCACCTGCTAGATCTTTTTTAACTATTCATAGGGCGGTTATCTTAGGAGCTTTTTTGGCGTTAGTTACGATTTTCTATTTTACATCAATTGCTTATTTTCAAGAATTATTCAACATCTTCCCAGCTTTAAGCATAAGACAAGCTGGAGTTTGGAGTGTATTTTTGGTAGCAATTATTTCAGCGATTGGAAGTTGGTTTGGTTCTAAAAATTGGTTGAATTTTATCTTTATTTGGATACAGAGTAGTTTTTTATCATTTTTTACTTTTAGCTACTTTTTAGGAATCGAAAATCGAAATTTTTATCCTATTCTTTTTGCAGTTTTGCCTGTACTTGTTTTTTTGGTTAACTTAGATCTTTTTGGAAGGCAGAAATACTACCATTTTACTCTATTTTCTCAAGTTTTATTGTTTGCAGTACAAACTTTCTCACTCTTAAATTTCTTTAATGCCGATAGAATTTCCACTCGTGATTTTCAAGAAAATATTTTGTCCAGAATTTTTAGTTTAAATCCTATTTTCTGGCTTATTTTGTGTACTTTTGCGGTTACTTTGGTAACTTTAGCTTATCTCAAAATCGACTCGTTGGTTAGAAATTTAGTTTTTGGAAGTATCTTATTTTTATTGATTGGGCAGATTCTTTGGCTAAGTGAATCTTTCGACTTTCGGAACTCACTTTACTGGCAAAAAAGCTTACTATTTATAGTTGTTTGGGACTTTTTAATTTCACCACTTCAGAACATTTCTTCAAATAAAAGTGACGATAAATACAACCCGAAGCTTATCGTTTCCACCTTTTATCATTCGTTTTTGGTAATAATTGTAACTATCTTCAGCATAATCTAAGTATGTCTCTAAAATTAACAAGCTGGAATGTAAATGGAATTAGGGCTGGTATTAAGAAAGGTTTTTGGGAGAAAATTGATGCACTAAAAACCGACATTGCTTGCCTTCAAGAAACCAAAACGGATCATGAAAACATGCAAATTTTGGCTAAAAACGAAAAATTGATAGTTGCTAATGCTCAAGATAATGATTTTTTTGCTGATCAAGAATCCAATCAGTGGCAGATTCTTTGGCACAGTTGCACGATGAAAAAGGGTTATAGCGGCGTGGCAATTTTATGGAAGAATCCTGAATTAAAACTTAAAAGTTACCAGCTTGGTTTGGGTGATGATGAATTTGATGCTGAGGGTAGGATTGCGATTGCTGAATTTGGGTACCAGAATTTGGAATTTGTTTTGATCAATGGTTACTACCCGCAAGGTGGGCGAGGCCCTCACCGAATAGATTATAAGATTAGATTTTATCAAAAAGTAAATCAGCTTGTTAATAAACTCTGGTCTGAGGGTAAATCAGTGATTTTGTGCGGAGACTTAAACACTACAATTACAGACATTGACCTTGCTAGAGCTAAAGAAAACCGCAAGACTACAGGCTGCTTGCCTGAAGAGAGGGTGGCTCTTAATTGGCTTGTAGAAGCAAAATCTTTCGAAACAAATCAACTAAAAATTGAAAATCAAGATTTTTTAGAATATCAAAATAGCAAAATCCAACACTTAGAATTGATAGATACTTTTAGATATTTTTATCCTGATTTGGTTGGTAAATACACTTATTGGGATCAAATTACCCGAGCAAGAGAGCGAAACGTTGGTTGGAGAATTGATTATTTTTTATTAGATAAAAAGCTTCTTCCAAACATGAAAAAATCCGAGATACAAGAAACCGTGATGGGTAGTGATCACGCTCCAATAACTTTGGAACTAGAATTGATTAGTTAGAGTGAGAACCTGTCCTAATTCTTTTAACTAATCTAAGACTGTTTCTGCTTTAACCTCTGAATCTACCTCTGAGCTAGTTTTTTCTATTAAGTTATAGATTCTGGCAACTAGTTCGTCTTCTTTATCAACAAAAAAGCTGACTCTGGTTTGCCTGCGAATTGTTATACCTTGATCGTACAAATAATTAGATAAATCCTTAGACACGCTTCTTAATTTCTCAAGGGTTGTACCAAGTTTTTTGGTTGTATTTATTCCGATTTTAATCGTGTCTTCACTTCTACTGTAAGTTACAGTTTTTACATTCCAAAAGAGATTTTTCATTTTTTCATTAGTAAGCAAAAACATTGATATATTAAGCACCAATTCGCGATTTTCTTTTCTAAAATTTTTCTTTTTTTGTCCTTGATTAAAGCTTTTTTCACTCATAGAATATGAAACTGGTTGGTTTATTGGCTGTTGTCAAATTTAGTTTTGAATACCTAAAAAATAAATTTTGGTTGACAAATTTCACAAATTTAGGTGATTATTAATACGTATTTGGCATTATCGTCTAGTGGTTAGGACGCAGGATTTTCATTCCTGTAACCGGAGTTCGATTCTCCGTAGTGCTACCAAAATAAAAATTATTTCCCGTTAGGGTTTATTTTTTTGCCCCAACAAATATATCAATCCTAGACACCACCCATTTTCCAGACAAACAAAAGCTTTGATTGAAAGTTGAAAAACCTTAAACCACTAATTTAATTTTGGTATAGCCAATCAGTACACTCAAACCCGCACCAAAATACACACTCAAAGCCTACAAAACTCATTCCATTCAAACAGTTGTAGTCTTTTCTTTGTGTATTTTAATTTAGGTTTGAGTATAGTAAAACAGACAACGCAGTTGAGGACTGTTTGAGCTTTAAATTCTTTTTAATCTAATAGACTTAGAATGCCAGTATCCGCAAACAAGTGTCTAGTTTAATAGCGGTTTGGCTATAAAAAACCTAGTCCAAGTCACAACTCTTGCTTGCCAACAAATCAACAAACTCCCAGCTTTGGAAAATTATGACAAAAGATGTTTTAGCTGACTTTACAAGCTTTTTTAGTTCACCCAAAAAATATCTACAAAATCTCCAAGAATCTAAACTTTCTATTATTAAAATTTTCTGGTCTGTCTTAAAGCTTGTCTCAGTAGCTACACTATCTGCCACCACAATGGTTTTAATAAGCTCTTATATATCAAGTTTATTTGGCTTTAATCAGTCTGACAACAATCAAGTTATAGATTTTTTAAATAGCTATCCACTATATATTTCTTTTGCTTTGGTAGTTATTTTAGGTCCATTTTTCGAGGAAGTCTGTTTTCGCTTATTTATTTCTAAGAAAAAGTGGCCATTTTTAATTGGAGTTACTTTTTTAGTTTATCAGGTTTTTAACTTTGGTTTAACTCTGGCTATTTCTATAAACCCGAGTCTTGATAAAAACCCAATCGTTGGAATATTTTTTCTCATTTTACTATGCTTTTTAGTGATTACCTTTACAGCTTCAGGCTTTCTAGTTTCTAAAGAAAATGTAGAAGAGTTTGTTGGTAAAAATTTTAATATTATAACTTGGTTTGTGGTAATCTTTTTTGGGCTAATTCACCTAGGAAACTACAAAAATGGCCTACAGTTTTTTTACCTAGCTCCGCTACTTGTCGCTCCACAACTAATCGCAGGCTCAGCGATGGTTTTTATACGAGTTAAGTATAATTTTTGGTGGGCTTTTGCAAGTCACGCATTATACAATTTCATTTTAAGTTTATCACTTTTTATCTATGCAATTTTTGGAGTACAAGACGAGCTAAAAAGAATTGTGAACAACCTTAATTCTGGGAAAATAGAGCTAAGCTCACAGTTATTATCAGCAAATCTTGTACTTTTTGGTTTGTATTCAACTATTTTCATTATTGCGGTGTACACTCTGGGAAATTTTCTATTTAACAAGTTTAAAATTATATTTGAATTCAATTAAACTCACATGTTTCAAGAATTTACCAAGTTCTACGCTCAGTTGGAGCTAAATAATAATAAAGAATGGTTTCATGCTCACAAGGCTGAATATGATAAATTAAATTTGGAATTTCAAGACTTTGTACAAAACTGTATATACCAAATTGCAAACTTTGACCCTTTGTTAAAATTTTTAACAGCTAGAGAGTGTACTTTCAGAATAAATCGAGATGTTAGATTTTCAAACAACAAGTCACCCTACAAAACCAATTCTAGTGCAGTTTTTGCCCCAGGAGGAAAAAAGAATAATTCTGAGCCAGCTTATTATTTTGAATTTAACAGTAAAGGCAAAATCACCATTGGTGGAGGTTTGTATATGCCAGAAACCTCTCAACTTTTAAAGGTTCGTGAGTCAATTTCTGAAAAGTCAAAACAACTCAAAAAAATATTAAATGATAGGTTGTTTCAAAGTTACTTTCCAGAATTAAGTGGTGATATGGTAAAAACAATTCCTCGTGGTTTTAGTAAAGACAATCCAAATATAGAACTTATAAGGTACAAAAGTTATGTGGTTTTCTATCAGGACACTATAAACAATTATACTGATTCGGAGTTAAATGCTAAAATCGTGAAAATCTTTAGAGCTATGTATCCGCTGATTTCTTACTTACGTTCTATTTCTTAGATTTTTTCTTTTTTAACTGATTTTTAGATTTGTTTAAAGGATCTTTCTTAGCTGGGAGTACAACTTCTGTTTTTGGTAAATCATCTACTAATTGAGCTGGGTCACCTGTAATTTCTAAATTATTATAAGGATTATCATCTTTGCTGGTAGGATCAGAATCAGCTATATCTCGAATCAGTTTGTCTGTGTGGTTGGCATAATACCTAGTTAAGAAAACTTGCCTTATAAGTGATAAGAAACTACTCCAGGCAAAGTAAATATTAATTCCCGTGGGCGATGTGTATTGAAAAATGAATAAAATTACTGGAAGAATATAAATAGCTTGAAATTCTTGGGTTTTTTGCATAGCTTCAGTATCAAATGCTGGTGGCTCATCGTTCTTTTTATTTTTGGTTTTGGTAGTTTTTGGTTTTGGTAGTTCTGGTTTTGGAGCCCATCTAAAGCTATACATCCCATAAAGATAAGATATAAACATGCTTAAAATTGGCAGCCATAAATAATCTGTAGACTTGGCACCGATGTTAATAAAGCCAAACGCTTTGCCACCTGAAGAGCTGAAGTCAGCTAGCTTTGTGTTGAAAAACACCTCGTATAAAAACTCATGATTTACACCCCTAACCGCATCATTAATTACAAAAAATAAACCACTAATGAAAAAAGCTTGGATGAATAGAACTAAAAAAGTATAACCTGTGCTGATTCCATGTTTTTTGTTAAAAGCTCTGATTTCCATAATCATCTTTTGCGGATCAGCCTTGTATTTTTCCTGGATTTCTTTAGTTTTGGGTTGTAAAATTCGACTTTTTTGAAGGCTCAAATAGTTTTTAGCAAAAAGTGGAAAAATGATTAAATTTGCTGTAGTTGATAGCAAAATAATAGAAAATCCAATATCTCCTGTAATTTTAAAGAAAAAATATAAAAGATTTAGCTGGGGTTGATAGACAAAAAGCCTGTAAAGTTCTTGAATTAAGTTCCACATAAAAAAATAAGTTATTAGTATAAAGACTTAAGTAGTTGATCTTTGTCAAAATACTATTAAATTGAGGGTGAAAATCCAAATTTCAAGTCATCTTTAATTAATAATCCATTTTTTTCCTTATCGTGTAATATCTAAGGAACTAGACTAGTTAGCAAACACTAACTAAACTAATTTCTATGATATACAGACAAAGATTAAGCAATTACAATTTAAAAAAAATAATTCATCATTTTTGT
>JBIKIW010000031.1:0-15258 GCA_044361365.1 Limisphaerales bacterium
GATTTGAACTGCAATCTGGGCAATTTTTGTAAGTTGAACTCATAATATTTAAGTTGAATAGACTGTTAACCTTTTAAATATCAACTAAATACTATATTTTGTCCCTTAGTTTTTGGCTATTAACTCTAAATTATTTAAATGTTGATGATATATTTTATCGATAATGTATTCTTTTTGATTATTATCAGTGAAGTAGATTTTTTTAATTTTTTCAGTTTTCAAATCGTCGAGTTTATTTTTCTCAATAATTAGATCAAGTTCGTCACTTTCGAAAAGTTTTTTAGGGATTTCATATTTTCTACAGCGTCCAGGGAGCAAAACATAAAAACCTCGTTCAGTTTCTATAAGAAAATTGTTTATCGTTATAGTTCTTTTACTATTATTTGTAAGTTTAAAAATAAATATATCAACATCGTCAGTAAATCCTATATGAAGTTGTGCACTCACAGAAAACTCTTTATGTAATAATTTCTGGGTTTCTTCATTGAATTTTTTACTATCTTCATAAATTTCCCTGCTTATTTTTGTTTGTTCTCGAGACGACCTTGCCTGCCAAAATGTAAATCCAGCAGTAAGTACTAAAATTATAATTGAAACAGTTTCAAAAATCGACATAAAATATTATTTTTAACTTTTAGTTATTCACTTCCCCATCTTGCTGGTTTTAACCGTTGCAACTAATAATTTAATCAATTCCAAACAATCTTTTTCTAAACTTTCAAATTCTGTAACTGACAAATATCCAGAATCTTTTAGTAAATTTAGCCAATAGTTTGTTTCATTTGCTTCTTTTAAAGAAATACTCATTTTAGAAATAAAATCAAGCTTGGATTGTCCAAATTCTGCCTCTCGAATCAAAGCTCCAACTGCAGTTCCAGACCTTAAAACTTGCTTAGAAAGGACAAATTCTTTTTTCTCCAAAACCAAAAACTGACTCAATTTCACAACACGTAAAGCAAAATCATAACTTTTCACCTTAAGAACACTTTTATTTTCAACCATATTTTTCACTTTTCACTTTTAGTTTTTCACTATCCACTACAGCCTACCTCACCCTCTGGCAATATTTATCCAAAAACGGTCTAAAAATTCTACTTACTGGATTGGCTTTTACTTGCCCAAATTGAATTCTGGAATCCGCTGCGATTAGGTGTAAATATTTCTTGGCTCTGGTTACTCCCACATACGCTAGCCGTACTTCTTCTTCCATACCATTTGGCTCAAAAAGACTATTTTGATGAGGCAAAATCCCATCTTCCACTCCTACCAAAAAGACGCTTTCAAATTCCAAGCCTTTACTTTGGTGCAGGCTCATCAGGTTCACTTTCGGTTGAGTCCCGTCCAAATCATTATCAGCTTGCGACATCAAACTAACTTGAGCTAAAAATTCAGTCAGTCTGGTTGGTAAATCACGGTCATTTTCCTGATCAAATGGATACATTAGCGAGTACAATTCACCTATGTTTTCAAGCCTTGTTTCTCGCTCGTCTTTGTTTGGGTATTCCTTTTTGAGGTAATTATTGTAACCACTTACCGACAACAAATTTTTGGTAAAATCAATCAAATTAGTTTGCCCTTCCCAAGCGTCTGTGATGGCGGATAAAAAGCTGTCCACCTGAGCTTGAATCCTGGGAGTAAGTTGCACTTCGTTGGTGTCCAAATAAGCAATAATATTTTGCAAAGTCTTAGGTCCAACTCCGTCCAAAACCAACGGTAAAAACCTACTAAAACTGATTATATCTTCAGGATTTATGAGAAATTTTAGAATACTCATAACATCTTTAATTTCCTTTCTGTCTAAAAACCTGGTTCCCGAAACTAATCGGTAGGGAAGTCCATTTTTGAGGAAAGTTTCTTCCAAACTTCGGCTTTGAGAGTGGGTTCGATACAAGACCACGCAGTCGTTTAATTTGGGTAAATTTGACCAATCTGCCTTGGGTAATTGCCAGGATTTGGTCTGGTAGGTGCTAAAAGTTGTCGGTTTAAAATCTTCAGTTTCGAGATAGACATCAAACATGCTACTTACTGGATCGTTAGCTTTTTGAACAGGTTCTTTTTTGAGAAAGGTAGTTGGTTCATCAAAATAATCTTCGACCTCCAAAGACAAATCTCCATCAGCTTTTTCCTCCTCAATTTTTTGCACATACTGCTGATACAGCTGCCTAATAATATATTCAGACTCGTCTTGTTCGTTTTTGGCTAGGTAATATTTTACCCCTAATTTATCAGGATTTTCTGTAAACAGCTCTTTCTTTTTTTGTTTAGGATTATGGCTAAGCACCTTTTCAGCCAGATCCAAAATTGGTTGGGTAGATCGGTAATTTTGATTTAAAATAATTTCCTGGACATCCGAATATTGCTTGTGAAAATTCAAAATAATTTCAACTTTTGACCCCCTAAAACCATAAATACTCTGGGCGTCATCACCTACCACAAATAGGCTTCGGGTAGTACCATCTAGCATTTGCTCCGGAGCAAGGAGTTCAATAATTCTGAATTGAGCAGGATTTGTATCCTGAAATTCGTCCACCAAAATATGCTTCCAACGATCTTGTAAAACCTCTCGCACCTCCGGGTAATTTTCGAGCAAGGCAAAATTTAACAAGATTAAATCGTCAAAATCCACCACCTGATTCTGCTTTAGTTTTTCTTCGTATTTAGCATAAACTTGGTGAAAGATTGGCAAATATTCTTGGCTTAATTTACGGCTATCTTTGCTAAGAAGTAGCTCCTGTTTGCACTTGGAAATAAAGTAACTAATCAAACTCGGTTGCAGGTTTTTTTGATCTACATCCATTTCCTTCAAAATATCTCGAATAATCTTTTTTTGATCATCGATGTCTAAAATTGAGAAGTTTTTGGAAAGCCCGATACTATCTCCAAATTCTCGTAAAATTCTAACACCCAAAGAGTGAAAAGTACACAATAGCGGGTTTAAAAAATAATCATTTTTCCAAGGTGGTATTTTGGGTAAGTTTTGCCCAATCGAAACCAAAAGTTTGTCCACACGGTTATTCATTTCTCGGGCTGCTTTGTTGGTAAAAGTTAAGCACAAAATTTGACCAGGAACCGATCCAGTTTGGATGAGCTGAGCCACTTTTCGAGTTAGTACTGAGGTTTTCCCACTCCCTGCTCCTGCTATCACCAAAGTTGCTGGGGAAGCAGAAGTTACGGCCTCAATCTGCTTTTGATTAAGACCTGCGGTGATTAAATTTTTTTCTGTCACGACTTTAAAATTTGGTTGAATTAGAATTTTTGAGCTGGCTTTCGATTTTATCTTTTTTGGTAAGTACAAATTTGATCAAATCATGCACTGAAGATCTTATAGTTTGTAAATAATCTTTACTTTCTACACTGTGGGTAAAATCTACCCCTTCGGTAGGTGAAACCAAGCTAACTTCAGTACGAAATGTATGATTACCGAGACGTTTATTTTGCTCGATACGAACGATTATATTTTTGATCTCCACAAAATTTTGTTCTAGCAATCTGCTTTCCTTAAGATTATCGAAAATTTCTTGTTTTAAATTCTGAAAGTCAGAAGGAAGATGTTTTTCCAAATCGTGTGGTAAGTATTCAAAAATAATTAGAGATTGAGGATTAGACATATAAACTTTTTAACTTACAAATCTAAAAATGTTTATCAAAAATGGGCAAGTGGATTTGAGGTTTATAATTTGTGGAGTGGAATTTAAAATTGGCTATAAAACAAAATTAATCAAACCGATTTCAGTCCAAAAAGCTTTATTTAATGGCAGTCCTTGACAAAGAAAAGTTTGGCTGTTGGAGATTAAAAGTAATTGTACAAATATGTCTGTAATGCACGAAGTAAAAAATTTAGACCTTGCTAGCCAAGGTAAAGCTCGTATCGAATGGGCTGAACAAGATATGCCTGTTTTGAGATCTATCAAGGAGCGGTATATCAAAGAGCAACCTTTTAAAGGACTTACTATTTCAGCATGTTTGCATGTAACCACCGAAACTGCAAACCTGATGATTGCTCTAAAAGCCGGAGGAGCTAATGTTTTTCTTTGTGCTTCAAACCCACTTTCTACTCAAGATGACACCGCTGCCGCTTTAGTTCAAGAATACGGAATTTCTACCTTCGCTATCAAGGGTGAAGACAATGAAACCTACTTCAAACACCTTAACACAGTTTTGGATCAAAACCCTCAGATGACTATGGACGATGGAGCTGATTTGGTTTCAGAACTTCACAAAAATCGCCAAAATCAAATCGCTTCTATCATTGGAGGCACTGAAGAAACTACCACTGGAGTTGTGCGTCTAAAAGCTATGGCAGCTCAGGGCAAACTTCAATTTCCAGTTTTAGCTGTAAACGACGCAATGACCAAACACCTTTTTGATAACCGATACGGTACAGGACAAAGCACAATGGATGGAATTATTAGAGCTACCAACAGATTGATCGCTGGCTCAGTTTTTGTGGTTGCTGGATATGGATGGTGTAGTAAAGGATTGGCGATGAGAGCTAGAGGAATGGGAGCTTTGGTGATTGTTACTGAAGTTGATCCAATCAAAGCTTTGGAGGCAGTTATGGATGGTTTTCAAGTTATGGAAATGGAAAAAGCTGTAAAAAATGCTGATTTTATTTGCACTCTTACCGGAGACAAAAATGTAGTTGATAGTGAAGATTTTGCAGTCATGAAAGGTGGTTGTATTATCTCCAACTCTGGTCACTTTGACTCTGAGATCAATGTAAAAGCTTTGGCTGAAATGGCAGTAGCTCGCAGAATTGTAAAACCTTTTGTAGAAGAATTTGAATTAAAAGATGGTCGTAAGATTTACCTTTTGGCTGATGGAAGATTGGTTAATTTAGCCTCTGCTGAAGGTCACCCTGCTAGCGTTATGGATATGAGTTTTGCTAACCAAGCTTTGGGAGCTGAGTTTATTCTAAAAAATTACAAAGAACTTCAAAATCAAGTTTATGTTATCCCAACAGAAGTTGACAGAGAAATTGCTTCACTAAAATTAGCTTCACTTGGAATTACCATTGATGTTCTAACTGCTGAACAAGAAAAATACCTAAACTCTTGGGAGGAGGGAACTGAATAAAAATTACATCCAACAAAGATAATTTTGGTTTAATTCTAGACTGCAAAAACTCATTTTACGGTAGCTCGTTTTATTAAGTAACATCTTAAAATTTGTTAATAAACTAACTAAATTTCAATGCAAACCCCTCAACCTCAACTTTTCGCTATTTACCTTGGTGGAAGTGCAGTTGGGGCAAATATTGAAGTTCACGATATAATATTTGTAGTTAGTGATAGTTTAGAAAATTGCTACCCAAAAATTGTAGAAAAATGGTTTGGAAGCAAACAAAAAGTGCATATAGACGCCTATATGATTTTGGACTCGGTCGAAGGTTTTGATATTCAACTTCAAACTCAAAAGCCAGTCGATCAGGAGTTAAATTTATATTTTGTAAACATTGGTGGCTACTTAGAAAATTCTTTTTTTGAAATGCATAATTTTGGATTTGTAGTTGCCAAAGATTCAATTGAAGCTAAAATTCTAGCCAAACAAAAATATTCAAAGGATCTACTAACTCCTCACAAAGATAACCTAGAAATCGTAGATAATCTAATTCAAATCAACCAAATCGACAATTATTTTGTTTCCTTAAAACTAAATTCTAAAGCCAAAAATCCTCAAATTTACCCAAAATTTATTAACTTTTTAAAATAACAATATGCCCTACAAACAACTCCTCACTTTCGGTTCCATAGCTAAAGATGAACTAATGACTCATCCTGGGGTTTTTCACGATCACATCGATCCAAATAATTTGGAAAATCTAAACGTTTTCTTTATTATTGATGACCTAAAACAAGCTGTTGGTGGAATCGCTAGCAATCTTTCCTATAGTTTCAATTTGGTCTCCAAAAAAGACAATTATATTTTGGGCGGAATTGGAATTGATGGGGAAATTTTTGAAAAGTTTTTTGAGGAAAATAAAATCAAAACTGATTATCTAAAACGATCGTCAGAGCTTTATTCTGGAACTTTTAAGGGGATTGCAGCAACCAACCAAAATCAAATTGGAGCTTTTTATTACGGTGCAAATTTGGCCGCTAAAGATATTCAGTTATCTCAAATTCCTAATTCAAAAGAAAGCTTGCTAATAATTTCAGCCAATCACCCTGAATCTGTCCAAGAAATCGTAAACCAAGCTGTAGAATTAGGTATAGACTATGCTTTCGATCCTGGAATGATGCTTACCTGGATTGATGAGGATTTACTTAAAAAAGGAGTGGAGAATGCCAAATTTGTAATTTCAAATGACTATGAAATCGGTCTAGTTTTGCAAAGATTAGCAACAACAGTCGAAGCTTTAAACTCCCAAAATATTGCCGTAATCACGACTAAAGGTGAAAAAGGTGTTCAATACAAAGATTCAAACAATCAAATCGAGCTACCATCTTATCAAATTGAAAAATTTGTAGATCCAACTGGGGCAGGGGATGCTTTTAGGGCTGGGTTCTTGGCTGGACTTTTGGAAGAAAAAGATTTGCTCACTTCTTTGGTTCAGGGTTCAGTTTTGGGCAGTTTTGCTGTAGAGTTTCCTGGAGGAACTAATCACAAATTCACAGAATCTGAGTTTCAAAAAAGACACGATTGGATTCATTCCAATTCTAAAAAAGTTTAACTATTATAATTAATAAGTAATTTTTATAGATAACTTTTGACAATAGGTTTTTTGAGTAATAAAATCTTTTTTAATCATGCAAAACCGACTAATCAGCAATTTTTTCGAAACCAACCGTATTTTAAAGTTGCTGGTATTGGTACTAATGCTTCTGGCGTCATTTACGTCAGCCCTTCAAATATCGACTTTTGCAAACACCGATCAAGCGACCACATATGCAACTCTGAAGATAAAACCTTTAATTTTGAACAGCTTGGTATTTAGTGTAAGCCCAAAAGAAATTTTTGTAGCTGAAAAATTAACTTTTACACTCGGTCCTGCGACCTCGAATACTAATGTTGTATTAAATAATATACCTTGTCAGATCTGGATATTACCAGCAAGCAACAATAAATACATCGTAGTGCAAGGTTTAACCAACTCAACAGGTTATTGCTCTTACCAAACAGACAAAACTCTTCAAGAGCAAGGGTTGACTTTAGTCCAAAATACTGCTAATACAATATCTCCCCAGTTTAATATTAACGACCCTAACATAAAAGGTGGAAACACCAACTTAACCCTAGTCAACACATCTTTAGGAGACGGCTTTGCTTTTGGTGCAATTAATTATCAGGCAACCACTTTAGTTAGTAACAATGATAATTACAAAGTTTCGGGGGGTGTAACCGACATAGACAGTAGTTATGGAAGCAGTTCTACCAGCAACAGTGACCAAACCAACTCAGATAAAAATAAAAGTGGAAGTAAAAATGGAAGTACTGACGGTGGCGGCGATCTATTTACCTTTTTACCAAGGACAGGAGGAGAGGCGATTTCATTCACTCTTGTAATTGCTTTTATAATTATTGTGATTTTCTTAATTTCTAGAAGAAGGGAAAATAAAGATGAAGACGATAAAAAACAAAAATAAAGGCTTCTTTAGATTGTTAAGAATTAATTCAAGAATAGTTCGTATATTCAGCTTTAAATTAATCACGATCACCTTTTTAATCAATAGCTAAACTAAGAAGTTGCTAAGCATTTTCTTACCGGCCTCAGTAGCAAAAGATTCTGGATGAAATTGAATTCCTTCTATAGGAAATTCTTTGTGCCTTAACCCCATAATTTCACCTATAATTTCACCTTTTTTTAGCATTTCTAAGTTTTCACTAAAGCTAAAATCAAGCCTCGATTCGTCCGACAAACTAAAAGCTGTAATTTCTAAATTTTTGGGCAAACTTATAATTTCAGCAACCAATGAGTGGTATCTCATCACTTCAATATTTTGAGGTAGATTTGCAAAAACACCTTTTTCATCGTGAGTAATTTTGCTGATCTTGCCGTGCATTGGAAGTTTAGCACGAACCACCTTTCCGCCATAATAATGGCAAATTCCCTGCATCCCCAAACAAACTCCAAAAGTAGGAATTTTCTGACTTAAATCTAGCAAAACCTGACTACAAACCCCAAAATAACTTTGGTCGCTTGGGTCTCCTGGTCCAGGTGAAATAATAATTCTATCGTAATTCCCAGCTTTAATTTGTTTTAGACTCAACTTATCGTTTTGAATCACTTTGATACTACTTGAAATATTTTTTTCCAGTAAAATTTCGCCAACGAGTTGATACAAATTAAAAGTAAAAGAATCGTAGTTATCGATAATTAGAATGTTCATATAGTTTAGCTTTTTAACTTATTAGAAAAATAAAACTTAAAAAATGGGTAATTTTTCTTTAAAAACATTTGTAAATCAGACCAAAATTGGAAATAAAAATCTTTTGTATAAAATTTTTTACTAATCCAAAAAGAAATATCCGCATCGTAATTTTTTGTAAGCTCCGTGATTTCTGCTCTAAACCCGATAGGGTAAATATAGAAGCATCCAATATATTCGTTTTTATCTGGAGTAAATATAGCATATACAAATGCTTGGTTATATTCACTTTGCCTTTGATGATAAGCCAAGTCAATCAAATTTTCTTCCAAATTCATATTATCTACATTCCAGTCACCCCCTCGAGTTTCTTTTATAATATCAATACTTTCAAGAACGCTTGTATAATCCTGATAGCAGTCGCTAGCTTTTAATTTTCTTGCGTAATATTGTGGACTATTCCAGTCTGGCAAAACAAAATCTGTAGGGATTTTTGATTCAAATAAATTTTGATGATGTTTTGCTGTAAGCATAATAAGTAATTTGTGCATTTACATAAGGATAAAGTCAAATTAGAGGCACAAGTCTAACTTTGCTCAGCAGCACTTCTTTCAATCGGCGTGGGATGGCGTCACCTACAGGTCTGGACTAAATCCAGCCACTTCGGTTCGCTTGCACAGCAAGCTAGCTTTTTGTCTCGCCGACAGCTCTCAATCGCCGTGGGGCTTTGACATGTTTTGATTAAAGCACCTGGATTCTTTTATAAATGAGTAAAATTAAAGCCAAAATATTGGATCAAACAGATCGAGAAGTTTGGGATAAGTTTATTGAATATTCACCTTGGACAGATGTTTTTCAGACTTGGGAATGGGGTGAATTACAAAAAAAAGAATCCTCTAAACCCCTTAGAATAGCAGTTACTAAAGACGGATTTATTATTTTAGTGGTACAAATTTTGATTAAAAATATTTCTGTTTTAGGCAGCTACGGTTCGGTAATTCACGGTCCTGTTTTTACTTCAACTGAGCATTTAAAAGAAGCTTTGCCAGTTTTGGTGAATTTTTTGAGCAATTTAACCAAAAATTACAACCTAGCTTTTTTAGAAATAGAGCCAGTTTTTGGGGATTTTGGTGAAGTTTCGCAGACCTCTGAAAAAGAAAATTACGGTCAAAATAATTTAGCAGTTTATGACGAACATATTTTGGATAAATTTGGAAGCTTGGTGAAATTAGATCAAAAACAATTTTTGGAAATATTTCTAGAAAATGGCTTTATTCAACCTCTTCCAGCAACTTATAAACAAGAAAAAAAATGGTATTTAGAGCTATCTGGAGAAACTCCTACAACCCCAAAATATTCTTGGAAGTTCAAAAATTACGAACTAATCGATCCTTTTGTAGCAAAAATTATCAACCATATTAAGCTAAAGCTAGCAGAAAAAAATGTTTATTCAGAAGGTTTGTTGGAGGCTGGCTTATTCGAAAAGTTTATAGATAATTTTAAATCAAAAGAAGGCTTACAGCTTTGGATTGCGTATGAAGAAAACACCGTTTTAGCTCTAAATCTAAGCATGACTTCGAAGTTTTGGTCAGGCAGTTTGTTTTCTCTAGCGATTGGAAATGAGCAAAAAGATAGACAAGTTTTGACCGATCTTCAACTTTTTGTAATCGACCAGGTCAAGCAAGATGGAGGGCAAATTTTTGATTTAGGGATTTTTGACAAACATCATCAAAGTCTAAAAAAACTGCCAAATTATTTAGAAAAAACCATCAGAATAAATACCTCTGGTAACCTTTTACTCCCTATTTCTCCCTTAAAATACAGTCTTTGGGATACTTATCATTGGCTAAAAAGCGATGGAAAAAAAGATCTCCAAAAGATCTCCAACCAAACTCTTGTGGCTACTCAAAAAACCTCTAGCCAAATCTGGAAGGAAACCAAAAAACAAAGCCTCGTAATTTGGCAAAAAACAAAGCAAGAAATCGATAAATTGAGAGAGAAAATTAATTCTCAAATGCAAGACAACAACCAAAAAACTACCATTAAATCTGAGGAAAAGACTTTAGATGTAGAAATAGAAATCAACCAAAAACAACAAGAATTATCTGACTCCACTCCGGAAACAGTTTCTCCATTCAGTTCTAAAAACTACGACAACCTTATCGCTTCAAAAAAAGATTTAAAGAACGAAGTAAGTACAGGCGAGTTTTCTGCGAACAAAGCACTAGATGAATCCTCAAAATTATGAAAACAGTTCTACGAAAAATTTGGCTTAGCCCCATTACTTTACCTGTACTTACAATCACATTCTTTACATTTTTTTCGAGGTTTTTGGGCTTTGTAAGGCAATATTTAATTCTGCGAAACTTAACTGAAATTGACTCAGATTTACTTTTGAGTGCCAACAAAATTCCTGAAACCATTTCGGTAGTTTTGCTTATGGGAACGATTTACAGCTCGGTTTTGCCAATTGCCAGTCGTATTGAATCTAAAGATAGAAATGAAGAAAATCTTTCGAGTTATTTGAATTTAATTACGCTTAGTTTGGTATTATTAATTGGGGTTTTATCAGTTTTAGGGATTATTTTTACTCCACAACTATTACAATTAACTTGGTTTACTAGCCCCAAAATTTGGGTGATTGCTCAACAAAAAAACTTGGTTGATGATTATATTTTAGCCTCCAGAATTTTATTTTTATTTCCACTAACTTTTGCAGTACAGGCGATTTGGGGGGTTTTTATCACTCTCAAAAAGCGTTTTTTGGTGTATTCTTTGGCTGGAGTAATCACCAATCTTGGAGCGATTGTGGCTCTGTTGGTTAGTGATGGGAGCTTTGTGAAAGTGGCTTTTGGAATGGTTTGGGGGGCAGCTTTGTCAAGCCTTTTGTTTTTATATATTTGCTTTAGAGATGATTTTAAACCGCCGCATTTTAGCTTTGGTTGGTTTAGAGATAAATACGCTCAATTCAAGGTCGATATTTGGCAAACTTGGAAACTTTTCTTGCCAAGGGTTTTGGTTATCGATGGGTTTTATGCTGCCAATCTTTTAATCAATTCCATTAGCACAAAACAAGGACAAATCACAGCATTTGATATTGGAAACTCGATTCAAGGTGCCTTTTTTATTATTGTAACCTCTTTTGGTACAGTACTTTTCCCAGACCTTTCCAAGACTTTTCATAGCTCCAAAACAGATAGGAATTATTTCTGGAAAAAAACCAAGCAGTATTTGTGGCTATCAGCCGGACTTGGGGTTTTGGTAACCCTGGTAACCCTGGTCGGCTCACCCTTAATCGTAAATTTATTCAAGATTTTAGGGCAAAAACAAGATAATAATGATTTAATTATTCAAGTTGCTCAGCTTACCTCGATTAGTTTAATTTTCCGAGCTGTAAGAGAGATTTTGGTAAGGTATATTTATATCAGGGAGCGAGTTTGGCAGCCTCTGATTTTGTCCACGATTTCAGTTGTAGCAGTTGTTTTGGTAACTTTTGTGGCTAACTTTATGAAAATCGATGCGGCTCTAAGTGCTTCACTTGGCTTCATTGCGTACAACATAGTTTGGGTGATTTTAGCTCTGATTATTTTTCAAAAGGACTTTATGGAGGAAAGGCAGGGGAAGGATTTGGTTGTGGTTGAGGGAGGTTAAGGCTTGTTTTTGTAAAATAGTCTATTACATACTGTAACCTGAGCTGATAGAATCTGATCTCTGTAATCTGGTTAGATATTGAAAGACGACCGTAATTATCTATATTCTGATATATTTCTTGACAAATACAAGAGTTTAAAGCTATTTGTAGCTTAATATAAAGATTAATTCTAATAAAATTATAACTACCTAAATATGAAATTTACTAGAAGCAAAAAATTAGTTTTTTGTAACAACAAAGGTGGCGTGGGTAAGACTACTTTAGCCTTTAATACTGCTGTTGATTTTGCTAAAAAAGGTTATAAGACTGTTTTAATTGATTTGGATCCACAAACTAATCTTTCTAAACTATGCTTAGGTGAAGAATTTTATGAAAATGATTTATTTGGGGATAATCGAAAAAATATTACTTCAGCTCTTAAAGGTATTATAGACGGTATTAGCGATATAGATCTTTCAATTCCTTTTGTTCCTTCACCTACCCAAGAAAATTTGTTTATTTTACCAGGAAGCCTATATCTTTCAGTTTTTGAAGATGCTTTGATTACCGCATTTGGTGATGCGGCTAGAGGAGCTACAAGAGGTTATACTTTTACTAGTAGTATAGATAGAATATTAAATTTTAAAGGGCAACAAGAAAATGTTGATATCTTTGTAATTGATACTTCTCCAACATTAGGTCTTTTGAATAGAGTTGTTTTGCTTGGAGCTGATTATTTTGTAGTACCAATGATGCCTGATAGGTTTAGTGTACAAGGAATAGAGAATCTTGGCGAGGTGTTTAAAAGGTGGAAAGAGGAGTGGAAAAATACAGCTAAGGCTTTAGCAAAAACAAACAAAGTTGAAAATCAATATCTTCTACAGGGAGAAGGTCTTTTTATTGGATATATTATAAACTCTTATAATGTTTATGGAAAAAAGCCAATTAAAGAGCATCAGACTTGGATTGAAAAAATACCAGAAAAAGTAAAATTCTATCTTTCAGAGCAACATAGCAGGAATGGTTTAGTTGAGAAAAGTTGGAAAAAGCCAATACAGATAATTCAAGATTATGGACAACTAGTTCCTGTATCACAGCGATCAATGCATGCTATTTTTGATGTAGATCCGAAAGATATTAAAACTTTTAAACAAGGAACAAGAGAAAAACTTGATAAGGCTAAAGAAGAATTCCCTAAGTTGGGAGATGTCATTTTAGAAATTTTAACTCAATATTAAAAAATAGTAGTTTACCCTAGCCAGATTAGGAATTAAATTTTTGCCAAACAAATAGAAGAGTTGGTGGAGCAAATCTTGGAGACAAAAAGTGTAGAGGAACCCTTGGGATTCAAATGGAACAAACCCAAAATGATGAACAATGGAACGGCAAGTATTCCGCTATAAACACCTCGAACCTAGAATTTCAGATCGACTAATTGATTTTTGAGTTTTATGGGTTGACGGGTGAGGAAAAGAGTACAGTTATTGACAGTTTGTAACATTTTGTACATCATAAAGAATAAAAAAATACTATGCCTATAACAACACACACTAGGCTAAACTTGGTTGTAGATGACAAACTCAAAGAAATACTGGCTTATTTTCATGCCAAATATCCTCTACTCAAAGATGCAGATCTAATAAAAATGGCAGTTAGTGGTTTTTATACCAACGAAATAAACAATTTACCAGTCGATGAGTTTGATGAATATCAAAACCAAAGCTTAGCTAATTCTATAAAAAGTAAAACAGCCAATCAGCCTGCGTTTAAAAATGTTTCTGATTTGGTTGATTATTTAGATCAGTAGATATGAATTACCAGCTTTCACCGACACCCCATTTCAAAAAAAAGTACAAAAAATTAATGAAAAATAATTCTGATCTTAAAAGCAAGACTATACTTACCTTTGAATATCTACAGGTCAACCCATTTTTATCCAATCTCAAAACCCACAAAGTAAATTCTAAGATCAAAAAAGGTGTGTTTAGCTCACGAATAAGTGGAGATATTAGGATTATTTGGGAGTTTTCTGAAACAAAAGTAGAAGTTTTAGATCTTCTAGATATTGGTGGTCATAGTGGAAGTAAAGGCGTGTATTGAAATATTTAACCCGAAAAACAAGAAATTGCACGGAGAGTTGAGGCTTTTGTGGAGCAAATTCTGGAGGTGAAAAAAGATGAAAATCGTAGGGGAACGCCTTTGGCTTCCCAAAATAATCAAAGCAAACAGCCAAACAATGGGCAGGCAAGCCTTGCCCCTACAGCAGACACCGATCACCTAGAATCCCAAATCGACGAGCTGGTTTTTGAGCTTTATGGGTGAGTGAGGAGGAAAGAGTGGTGGTTTTAGGTATTTGACAAATTAAGTAGGACTTAGTAGTATTTTATCATACTAAATAACTTTTATGCAACTAGCCAAAACCAAAACTCAAATAACTGTTAGCCCAAAACTTGCCTTAATTATTCAATCAATAATGCAAAATCACCCAATTTACGATGTAAATAAGTCTGTAGAATTGTTGATTGCAAAAGGTAGTAAGGATTATCTTGATGAGGTAGGTTTAACTATGCAAGACTTGGAAGACATTGAAATTTCCAAAAAACAAATCCAAGCAGGGCAGTCAACCATAGTCCATTCAGAAAAAGAGCTAATATCAGCTTTGAAGAGCTAAGTTTATGTTTTCAGTGGAATTTTCAGATTATTTTAAGAAGCAGTATCAAAAGATTATTAAAAATAACTTGGTTTTAGAAAAAAGAATAGATAAAGCACTTTTAAAGTTGGTTAAAAACCCCGAAAGTGTTTCTCATAAAGTTGGTGAATTTTGGAGCTGCAGAGTCACAGGTGATATAAGAATTATTTGGGAGTATAAAAATGGTGAATTAGTCTTGATTTTGTTAAAAATCGGCGGTCACAGTGGAAGTAAAAGTGTTTATTAGACATAGGCGAACAAAAGCCTTGATGGAGGAGGTTTTGGAGGTAAAAAAAATTCTCCTCTTTGAGGAGTACCCACAAAGTGGGGGAGGTGGATATTGACTCGTTGCAAAAGTCCATCCCGTCAGGTTTTCAACCTGCCACCCCTCAAGAGGGGAATTTGGGAGACACCACCTACCTACAATCTCAAATCGATGAATTGGTTTTTGAGTTTATGGTCTTGTTGATCAGGAAAAAAATTTGATTTTATAAGCTCAAGTTGAACAAGTTCAAACACATATGGCACATTTAGAATGGTAGAAACTAAACAACTCTACTATGCTAACTAGCAACATGTCATATACAGCTGAAGATAAACTTAAAATTATTCAGTATTCTCTCAAACAC
>JBIKIW010000032.1:0-15179 GCA_044361365.1 Limisphaerales bacterium
GAGGGGTGGCACCGTAGGTGACGGGGTGGACTATTTTACAACCAAATATGATTTTGGAAGTGACGGGGTGGAATCCAACACAGCACCAAAATCCACCTCCCCCTCCTTACAGTCGGGTACTCCTCAAAGAGGAGAATTGGGCTTGGTAGAATACGAGTGGAAGACTTTGGGAGAGGTTGGAGAATTTAAATACGGTTTTACTGATAAAGCTTTAGATGAAGGAAACACGAGATTTGTGAGAATAACTGATATAAACGGAAACGGAAAGCTTATTGCAGAAGATAGTAAATATATAAATTTGAATGAAGCTAACAAGGATTACTTACTTCAAAAAGGTGATGTTTTAATGGCTAGGACTGGTGCAACTTTTGGCAAAACAATGTTGTTTAATGAGGATTACTCATCAATTTATGCGTCATTTCTTATCAGATTAAGGTTTGAAAGAAGTCTTATTTTACCAAACTTTTACTGGCATTTTGCACAGAGTAATTTGTATTGGGAACAAGCAAATAAGCTTGTTGGTGGAGGAGCACAACCACAATTTAATGCAAATGTTTTGAAGCTTGTAAAAATCCCCATTCCTCCTCTCCTCGAGCAAGAACGAATCGTAAGCATTTTAGATAAATTTGATGCCTTGGTAAACGACATTTCTATCGGTCTTCCAGCCGAACTCAAAGCTCGCAGAAAGCAGTATGAATATTATCGCAATCAACTTTTAAGTTTTAGGGAATATGCCAGCAAATAATTTTGAAAACTTTGAAACAATCGAAAGTGTAGCAAATAAAATAAAAATTGAGCTAGACTTAACTTCTAATTCTAATAAGACAAGAGTTATTGCATTATTCGCATTTAATGCTACTGGAAAAACAAGACTATCAAATATTATTAACAATGGAAAACAAGAAGAAGAGGAAATTGAAAAGGATATAAAAGTACTATGCTATAATTCATATTTCGAAGATATTTTTTTCTGGGATAATGAAAATAATATACTTACTTTTAGTCCAGATCATTGGATTATTAAACTAATAATCGAGCAAGGTTTGGAAAATAAAATTTTTGATACATTTAATGATATAGTAAGCTCTAAAATTGAACCACTTTTTGACTTTGAAAGTGGCAAAGCTACATTTAATTTTGCTTCTGGAGATAGCAACAGTACATCCAATATTAAAATCTCAAGAGGTGAAGAAAGTATGCTAATATGGTCAATTTTTTATACAATTTTAAAAGAAGCAATTGATACTCTAAATTCCAATGAGGCTGACAGATCTACTCCAATATTTAATTCTTTAAAACATATAATAATTGATGATCCAATATCTTCTATTGACGACACAAAAATAATTAAAATGGCTGTTAAGCTGACAGCTTTGATCGGCTCATATCAAAAAGATCAAATTAAAATTTTGATTACAACACATCATGCTTTATTCTATAATGTTATAGTAAATTCGCTAAAAAACAGCAAACAAGTAACTTTTAAGCCTTACTTACTATCAAAAGCGGATTATACTTTTAGTTTATCACACCAAGGCGATTCTCCATTTGCCTACCATTTAACCTTAAAAGACATAATAAAAACAGCAATTGATGAAGAAAGTATTGAAAAATACCACTATAATTTATTTAGAAATCTTTTAGAAAAAACAGCTAACTTCTTGGGCTACAATGATTGGAGAGACTGTTTAGATAGTGATAATAAAGAAGAATTTGCAAGAATTTTAAATCTGTACAGCCATAGTAAATTATCAGATTTGGAGGCAACTCAAATTTCGTATGATGATAAGAATTTATTTACAAATGTGTTTAATAATTTTATAGAAAAATACAATTGGAGTAAATAGCCAAACCAAATGAAAACTCTTCTTATTTATATAACAACCTTTACAACATATCAGTAAAATGGGATTTTGATTATATATCATCAGTTGTATATCAGTGAAACAAACATTCGCCGATATTCTAAGTTAAAATCAATTCATAATATGCCATCTAACTCAAATCTAAATCTAGTCGCTCAAAATACTCTAAGCACTGTCGTTTCAGAATACATTTTTGATAACAAACGTGAAGCAAGCTACCAAAGTGAGCTTGATCTTGAAAAGGCTTTTATTCGCCAACTTGAAGCACAGGCTTATGAATATTTAAAAATTACAACCGAAGCCGATTTGGTAGCAAATTTACGGACACAACTGGAAAAATTGAATAGTGTAAAGTTTAGCGATGAAGAGTGGAAGAGGTTTTTTGAAAGTGAGCTAGCCAACCCAAATCAAAGTATCGCAGAAAAAACTGCTACCATACAAGAAGACTATATCAAAAACTTTATACGAGATGACGGTACTACCAAAAATATTTATCTAATCAAAAAAGATCATATTCACTACAATACTTTGCAAGTCATCAATCAATACACTACCGAAGATGGACAACGCTCAAACAGATATGATGTGACTGTGCTGGTAAATGGTTTACCTTTGGTGCATATCGAGCTAAAACGTCGTGGTGTAGCTATCTCAGAAGCTTTTAATCAGATTGATAGATACCAACGAGAGAGTTTTTGGGCATCTAGTGGGCTTTTTGAGTATGTTCAGCTTTTTATAATTTCCAACGGCACTCATACCAAATACTACAGCAATACAACACGTTTTGGGCATCTCAAAGAGTCAGGTCAAAATACTACTAAAAATCCGAAAAAAACTAGCCACAGCTTTGAATTTACTAGCTGGTGGGCAGATAGCACCAATCGTCCAGTTACCGATTTGATGGATTTTGCCAAGACTTTTTTTGCTAAACACACCCTTTTAAATATTCTGACAAAATACTGTGTTTTTACAACTGATAGACTTTTATTAGTCATGCGACCGTACCAGATAGTTGCTACCGAAAAGATTTTAAATCGGATTGAAACTAGCACAAATTACAAAAAACTGGGTTCAGTAGAGGCTGGCGGCTATGTTTGGCATACTACAGGCTCAGGTAAAACTCTAACCAGTTTTAAAACAGCTCAACTAGCCAGTAAGCTACCTTTTGTGGATAAAGTTTTGTTTGTGGTGGACAGGAAAGACTTGGATTATCAAACCATGAAAGAATATGATAAATTTGAAAAAGGCGCCGCCAATAGTAATTCTAGTACTTCAGTACTTAAGAAACAGCTTGAAGACCCAAGTACTAAAATAATTATCACCACCATTCAAAAACTAGATCGTTTCATTTCTAAAAATAAAGGTCACACTATTTTTGACGGCCACATGGTGTTGATTTTTGATGAGTGCCACCGTTCTCAGTTTGGAGACATGCACGCTAGCATAACCAAAGCTTTTAAAAATTATCACATTTTTGGATTTACTGGCACACCGATTTTTGCCCTAAATAGCTCTTCTGGAGGTAAAGCTGATCTAAAAACTACCGAACAAGCTTTTGGTGAAAAATTACACACTTACACTATTGTAAACGCCATCGCCGATAAAAATGTACTGCCGTTTAAGGTGGATTATGTTTCTACAGTCAAAGAAGCCGAAAATATTGAGGATAAAAAAGTAAGTGACATTGATCGAGAAAGAGTGTTAGCCGCTCCAGAGCGTTTGGAAAATATAGTAAAATATATACGAGAACATTTTGACGACAAAACTAAGCGTAACACTTTTTACAAAATAAAAGATCGTCGGCTTGGTGGATTTAATTCCATTTTTGCTGTATCCTCAATTGATGTTGCAAAAAAATATTATTTGGAATTTAAAAAGCAGCTAGCTGTAGTCCCAAGCGATCAAAATCTTAAAGTTGCTACCATTTTTAGTTTTGGTGTAAATGAAGCAGAAAATGATGGGGTAATGGATGAAAACTCAGAAGATACAAGTGGTTTAGATATAAGTTCCAGAGATTTTCTTGAGAGTGCGATCGCAGATTATAATACCATGTTTGGTACTTCTTACGATACTTCGGCTGATAAATTTCAAAATTATTACAAAGATGTAAGTCTGAGGGTTAAAAATCGAGAAATTGATATTTTAATTGTGGTAAATATGTTTTTGACTGGTTTTGATGCCACTACTTTAAACACATTATGGGTAGACAAAAATCTGCGTTTGCACGGTCTTTTACAAGCATTTTCTAGGACTAATCGTATTTTAAACAGTGTCAAAGCCTTTGGAAATATTGTGTGTTTTCGAAATTTGGAAAGTGCTACCAACGAATCGATTTCTCTTTTTGGAGACAAGGAAGCTGGCGGAATTGTACTTTTAAAAGCTTATTCAGACTACTACAAAGGTTATAAAGATGAGGGAAAAGAGGTGCGAGGTTATGAAAGTATGGTCACCGAACTACTAGAAAAATTTCCTATAAGCGTACATATTTTTGACATAGGCGAACAAGCCCAAAAAGAATTTGTAAAGTTATTTGGAGCTATTTTAAGAGTCAAAAACATCCTTTTCGCTTTTGATGAGTTCAAAGGTAACGAAATTTTATCTGATCGAGATGCCCTAGACTATCACAGTAAATATATTGATTTGTATAAAGAGTTTAGAAAAAATTCCAAAGTTGAAAAAGAGAACGTAAATGATGATTTGGTTTTTGAAATGGAGCTTATTAAGCAGGTGGAAATTAACATTGACTATATAATTGAACTAATTAGGCAATATCATCAAAGCCACAATAAAGACAAAGAAGTATTAATTGATATTAATAAGGCTATAGATTCAAGCTTGGAGCTCAGAAACAAAAAAGATTTAATCAATCAATTTATCTCAAATCTTGATATACAAGCCGATGTGGATAAAGATTGGCACCAGTTTGTGAAAATCAAGAAATTGGAAGAATTGGATCAGATTATTGATAGTGAAAATTTGGATCGCGAGGCTACCTACAAGTTTATCAACAATGCTTTTCGTGATGGATTAATAACAACTACAGGTACTGCCATCTCAAAAGTTATGCCACCTGTATCACTTTTTTCACCGACTCAAGAAAGAACAAAAAAGAGAGAAAGTGTACTTACTAAGCTTACAAACTTTTTTGATAAATTTTTCGATATTTCTGGAAGAGAATTTGATTCTTAAAAAAATATGGGAGAATAAAAATTTTAGGTTGCTAGCGTGTGTTTCTAAAACTAAAAGTGCTTACCAAAAAAGTGCTGAGTTAATTTTATTTGAAAACATATATACTTATATAAATGCTAAATTACCCCCTTTTGCAGCTTTATTTACCCCAAATTCTCTAATACGAAACACCCGTCTGCTGCTGCGACACTTCCCATAGTTTTTTAGCTAGCTCCTCGCTATGAGATAGTTTGTTTGACTGTACTTTTATAGGGTAGCCCCTTATTCCAAACCAGCCCTCTGGACCAAAAAAATCACCAGGTTTAGCATCCACATCAAAAGCTGCTCGCAAAGTTGGTAAAGTTCCCATTTCTACCTTTTGAGCAAAAATATTTCCCAAAAATTCGGTAATTCCCGAGTATCTATCTAGTTCAGTTTTAGTCCAGCCAGGGTGACAAGCAGTCACGAGCGGGTGACCATCTTGGCATTTTTTGGCTAGTTCATAAGTAAAGTACAAATTAGCTATTTTACTATCAGCATAGGCTTTGGTAGTATGATAATCTCTAGTCTCCCAGTTGATATCAGCAAAATCTATATTGCCTTGTAAATGTGCAAAGCTAGAAGTAGAGACTATTTTTGAATTTGGGGTTTTCTTCAGAAGATCAAAAAGTAAACCAGTCAGAGCGAACGGTCCAAAGTGATTGGTTCCCATCTGTATCTCAAAGCCATCTTCGGTTTTAGAATAGGGACAAGCCATTACCCCTGCGTTGTTGATTAGAATATCTAGCTTATCGTAAGCTTTTGAAAAGTCGGTAGCAAAAGTTTTTATAGAATTTAGACTACCCAAGTCTAGCTGTCGTATATCCAATTTAGCATCAGGAAATTCTACTTTTATTTCACTTGCTACTGTTTCAGCTTTTTTGATGTTTCGTACAGCCATTATTATAGTAGCGTTTTTACCAGCCAGTACCTTTGTAGCCTGCTTACCAAGTCCACTGGTGGCACCTGTGATAATAATTATTTTACCAGTTTGGTCGGGTATATTTTGAGCAGTCCAGTTTGATTGTTTCATAGGTATTTTATTTACTAAGTATGTGCTTGTGTCTAGTGTATAATTATATTTTTTTGAAAAAGTTTTAAACAATATCTTAATAAATTACCTCTTTTTCATCACCTCATCAATCTTCTCTTCCTCCCATTTTTGGTACAACTGCGATGTTGGTCCGTAGATAGATATTGCTTCAAACATCAAGCCAAGACCCCAACCAAAAATTACCCAAAAAGACCAATCCCAGAGACCGTCAGGTAAAATATCGATTCCAAGAAGTAGTAGATTTACTAAAATGTAGATGATTGAATTGATGTAAAAATTGCGAGTTTTAATTACTTGTGTTTTAGCTTGTTCGCGGGTTATTTGTGAAGTTTTTTGAGACATAATTTAGATTGATTTGAAAATATTTGTATTATTAATTAGGTAATCATCTCATATGCAATTAGATTGTAGCCATTAGGGTCTTTGAACAAGCATTCTATTGCACCCCAGTGGTTTTCTTTAATGCTGGTGATAACTTCACCTCCTACGTTTTTTACAGTTTCCATAAATGTGACTATATCATCCACTTCAAAATAAAACAAAACACATTGCCCTCTTGATTTTGAAAGAGTGAGTGAAAAATACTCTGGAAAAGGTTCTGATTCTGAGTTGATAATATGTAAACTATGACCACATAAATTAACAACACATTTGTCGTTTTCAATTTGTTCAATAACTGCGCCTAGTTTAAAATAAAAATCATAGGTTTTAGAAATATTATCTGAGTATAGTACTAAAAAGGCTGAATCTGTTTTAATTTGAGACATAAATATAATTTGTTGTTTTAAAGTTTATTGAAAAGATTGGTGTAATAATTTCAGTATTTTTCTTCATAATTTTCTTTATATTTGGCTGGTGTCATAGTCCATATTATTTGGAAAACAATAGCCCCAATAAGTGTCCAAAGTACGTCATTCCAATCAAATTTACCTCTTTTTGTTGTTGTCTGTAAAAACTCCCAAGATACAAGTCCTGTTACTGAAACGAGGTTTGCAGTGATGTGTTTCTTTTGGTTTAACCATTTGCTTGTCTGATTCAGTTGCGGGAATATAATAACAAACAAAGCTGGTATCCCAATGCTTGGAAAAAAATTAGGAGCAATTCCCAATAAATATATTAATGTTAAGTTTCCGCCTGTGTAATTTGGTCTAATAGTGTCTTGCACTAGTTGATATGCAATAAAGCAAAATGCAAACAATTCCAACCAATAATACATGGTATTAGGTGATTTAATTACTTTTTTAGTTGTAGCTATTTCAGACGTGAAAAATGAGTTTTAAAATTTGGAAAAAATAGTATGAAAATTTAATTAAAAGATTGGCTCATATATTCTATTAAGTCATTTAAAAATAAGACTGGGCATTCTATGTACGGGGTGTGTCCAATCTGGTATTTTATCAGCTTGTAGTTTGAAAATTTTTCTATCGCCTGTTTATTTCTACTAAATTGAACAAACTTATCGTCCATCCCCCAAGTAAATAAAACTGGACAATTTACTGTACTTATAATTGGTCTTAAATCCTCACTATCTAGTTTAAAACTGGTCCACACTTCCACCAGTAGCGGTGCTATACTGTAACATTCTTGGATTATTTCGTTTCTTCTCTCTGAAGCTGTTTTACTGGTTAAAACTTTGTGATAGTAATTGGAAAAAGATTTTTTAAAATTCGGCTTTTTTTGAACACCCTGCTTGAAAAAATGTATCATATAATCCAAAAACGGTCTAAAAAATAACCCTCTTTTATCTAGTCCAGCAGGGTTACTCAGAGATAACATTTTTATATTAGGATTGTTTGAAGCCAATCTGATAGCTACGGCACCACCGATTGAATTTCCAATTACAATAATATTTTTCAAATCTAACTTTTCAATAAATTTAGCAGTGATTTGGTATAAATATGTAGCTGAAATAGCCTCTTTTGCACTTCCAGAATTTCCATGATTAGGAAAATCTATAGAAATTACTCTAAAATTGTTTAGTTGTAGTCCATAAATTGAGTTAAAATCTTTGGAGCTGTGTCCTAGGGCGTGTAAACATAGCAAAATCTGACCACCACCTTCATCCTTGTAGGCGATTTTCAAACCTTCTATATCGACTGATTTGTTTGCTATTGAGAACATAATTTTTAATTAGTTTCGTCTATCCAATCACTAGTTATTTTAGACCACAGTTTAGAAAACATAGGGTTTGTTGACGAGTGACCGCATGGGATTTCAACATACTGTTTTTCTGTCGGTTTACATTCTATCATAAATCTGTGTTGGTATTAGTTTTAAAATTTCCCCAATAATTTTCCAACGTCTGGTTATATAAACGATTTTCTTTTTTCTTTTTATTGCGTCAAAAATTTGCTTCGTTGCTTTATCTACTGATGCAACCCAAAACAGTCCTTCACCTTTTGCCATTGCAGTATCAACAAATCCAGGTCGAATATCTGTCACAAAAATTTGAGTTTTGAGTTTATTTGCTTTTTGTCTAAGCCCTTCTAAATAATTTATTTGATATGCTTTGGTTGCATTGTAAGCAGGCGCAATGCTATTTCCACGAAGTCCGCCAACAGAACTGATTGCAACTAAATGTCCTGACTTTTGGGTTTCAAAATGATGGAACGCCCAATTCGCAATACAAGTAAAACCTGTTACATTCGTTTCAATTGTACGCTTCTCAATTTCATAGTCAAGTTTCTCATTTAAGTCGCCTGTTCCTGAACTAATTATTAGTAAGTCAAGACCGCCAAGTTGCTTTGTCAAGTCTTCTAAATTTTCAACTATTCTGTTGTTGTCTGTTATATCAAAAGTTTTGGGATAAAATAAGTTTGGATTTTGAGATTTTAATTCGTCAAGTAATTCTGCTCGTCTACCAGTAATTCCAACATTATAGTTTTCGTCTGCCAATTTTTGGGCAAGTCCTTTTCCGATTCCTGATGTCGCACCGATTATTATTGCTTTTTTCATATTAAAGTGTTTATTTTTTTGATTACTATTTTATGTTTCAATAAAAAGTTAATATTTTTACACCATCTCTAAAATTTCATCTGCAACCCTTTTACCACTATAATATGCACCATTTACAGTAGCATAGTTTGGGTCTGTTGCTTCACCTGCCCAAAAGATTTTGTTATTTATTGGTTTTGCTAAAGATTCAATAATATCAGGACTGGCCTGAGCTGGAATATATGAATACGCACCCGAACTAAACTCTTCATCTTTCCATATCTGCACCAGGCTTTTAATTGGTTTGAGATTGGTTTTGTTTAATTTTTTCTCTAGATCTTTTACTGCCAAATCAATTATTTCATCTTGGCTTAAAGTGTATAATTTCCTGGCTTTATCTGCCGACACCCAACCAACCAAAATCTCACCATTATAATTTTCATCAGCAGTAATTGTAGCTTTCCACCAGACTGGTATTTCATCTTCAAAAACATCGAGTATGTTCACATCAGGGGTAAGTATTTTTTCATCAAACTTTAGAAATATCTTAACTATATCACACACTCCAAAACTTTCTATAGCTTGTATCTTGTCTTCTGGTAACTCTGGTACAAATTGAATATTTGGTTTTTTCAGTACAGCCACAGGAACTGTTAACACAATTTTATGTGATTTATACACACTTGCATCTGTAGTCTGCACTTCAATTTCATTATTTTCCCAATTGACCATTGTTACTGGTTTTGCAAGCTCGATTTGTAATTTTTCGGCTAAAATCTTGTATATTTGATTATAACCACCGAAGATTTTAAAGTCTTTCTCGCCTAACATTTCGCCGTTTTTAACCATTTGATCAAACCTATTTAACACAGCAAGGGCGTTTATCTTTTCCGCTCTTTCTGTATCTACGACATATCCTGCTTCGATTTCGCTAATTAATTCTGGATCAACCTCAATTCGTTTTAAATATGATAAAATATCTTCAGTTGGTTTTGGTGATGGGATTTGCTTAGACTCCAATGCTTTGAAAAAGTATCGAAAATCTGTTAGGTCTATACTTTCATCCTTGTCCTCGTCATTAACCAGTCTTATAGTTTTAAGATTCTGACTATTTATTAATTCCCAGGTTGGCGTAGTGGTTGTGTGAACCAGCTCAGCCCCTAAATCTATAGCAAATTCTGAATCAAATTCTGTGGTGGTGTGTATTCTACCCCCGATTCTATCGTTTGCTTCCAGTACGATTACAGACAAGCCTTTGTTTTGTAGGTCATAAGCAGCTTTCAAGCCAGCTATGCCAGCACCGATTGCGATTACATCGTATATTTTTTGAGTTGTGGTTGAGTTATTTTTAGACATATATATAGTATAAATTATTTTTTAAAGTGAGTTAGGTTTATTTGTGAATTAATTTTTGTTTGTAAAGATAAATAATGAAAAATGCCTATATTTCCTATGGCGGACTTTTAGACAACTTTTTGAAATTATTGACTAGAACGAATCCAATTTTAAGCTCGGGTTTAGTTGCTCTTTGGTTGGTAAAAATAGGTAAATTTAACATAAAATTTAGTTCTTTTAAGCAATTGCTATCAATCAAATCCCAAGTCAAATCTTTTTCTCATTATAGGATTGAAAATATAGTTTAGAATGGCTACAAATAGCATACCAAAACCCGCAATCCAAAACGTAGCTTCGATATTGTATGAAGCAATAAACCCAGCCAAAGCTTGCCCGACTGGATCTACTGCAATCGTGGCAAATATTATCAAGCTACTAATTCGCCCAAGAATTTGACTGTTTATAGATGTTTGTAGCCATGTATTAGTTATTGTAGAATCAAATAAAACTACAACCCCACAAATTGTTAAGGCTAGAAATATTACCCAAACAGAGGAAGCCAAAGCAAAAGTGATAAAAACTAGTAAATATAAAAACGAGGTTAAAAATATAAATTTACCTGGATATTTTATCCTTTTTAGCTTGTTTAAAAAAGGTAAACCAAGGAAAAAGCCAAGACCAAAAAATAGTGTACACAAACCATATATATCAGAACCCAAACTAAATTTATTTTTGAATAATAATAAAAGACCAATTGAAACTGCACCCGTTACAAATATGTTGGATGTTGAGCTAAAAATTAAAACTGTTCTAACAACTGTATTTTGTTTAGCTTCTTGAACACCTTCTTTAAAATCTTGCCACCACGATAGTTTGTTTTTCTTCTTGGAACTATCTTCTGTTTTTATATTTAAAATTGTACCATAGCTAAAAGCACTTAAAATATAGATAACTAGTGAACATATGATACCTCCTAATATTCCACCTTTAGCAATCACAAAGCCAGCTAAAACTGAGCCTAGAATAGCAGTAAGTTGCTCTACTCCCGATATTAGACCATTGGCTTTTAATAAATCTTTTTTCTCAACAATACGTGGGGTGATACTACCTCCAGCAGGCAAACTAACCCCATCAGTTATACCAAAGACTAATGCTACTATTCCTAGCAATATTAAATTTTGAGATCCCACAAACCAAGTTAGTAAAAGTATAATCAGACCCGCAGATTGAATAAAATTATTAGCAAATAAAAGGAGTTGAGGTCTAAACCTGTCAGACAAAATTCCACCAAAAGGCAGCATAATAATTCTACCAATAGCGTTACATATAAGAATAGCTGAAAGTACGATAGGGTTATCAATTATTGATAGAGCTATAAAAGGCAATAAAACAATAAAATATTGATCGGCAACTTTGCCTAAAAAATCACCTAAAAAGAAGCGAGTAAATATAGAATTCTTTTTAAATAATTCAAACATATGCAAAGAATATTTTGTATTTAAATTTCCTGAATTTGTCTTTTAGCCTCTTCAGAGAATTTCTCCCAATCATTTTTAGAAAAAATATAAACTTCAAGCATTTGATTAATCCATATAGCATCTATGCTGATAATGATCATTTTTGATTTCATCGTGTTTCCACCATCTTCCTGAATACAGGTGTCTATTTGAGCATAAAATTCCTGAAATGGTTTCATCAAGTTTTTGTCATAAACTGAAGCGACTAATATAGCACTTACTAATTTTTCTTCGTTTTCAGAAATTGCCTCTTCTGTTGATTGTAAATATATTGAGGGGGTGCGTCCAGGGTGCGGCTTTATAGACTTTATCTGCCTTAAAATGCTATCTAAATAGGTATCAAAGTTTTCTCTAACAATAGCTTTAATTAGCTCTTCTTTTGATGGATAGTGGTGTAAAAGACCGCCTTTGCTGACCCCAGCTTTTTTTGCCACCTCGTTTAAGGAAAACTTTTGTAATCCGTCGTTTATTATAAGCTCGATACAAGCGTTTAAAATAGTCTTTTTAAGATTTGTTGATTCTTTCATAATATTGCAGTTTTTAATTTTTTAATGATACTCTAAGTGTCTCCAAATCTTCATTCCAAAGCTCTTCCCATTTAATTCCAAACAAAGGTTTGTAAGTTTTGCCAAGTGTGTAGCCTTCAGATATTGCGGCGAATATACTGTCCATTTTTGTTGAATCTCCAGAATTAATAGCTCCTAAAATCTGACTGATTATAACAAATCCAATTTCTGGACTAGGAGATTGGGAGTGATAAAAAGCCTGTAGGGCCACCTCGCCGTATACATCAACACCTAAGCCTGTGACAACATGCCAAATATCATGAGTTTTTCTGTTGCGATTCTCTAAGAAGCTAAAAATATCTTGATTTTTATCGTGTGGGTAAAAGTCTGGCTTAAATCCTGATTTTAACATGTGACTAGCGTAAGCTTTTGCTAAACTATTTTCCTTATACGTTGAAAGTGCTTCTATATCATATTGTTCTTCTACCCAGATTGGATTTTTAGACTCATACATTTCAAGTATTCCTGGGTTTTGGGATATAAACAATTCGGTTTCTTTTTCTACATCAGTTCTTTTTATTCCTTCACTGACGGCATCATATAATTTAAAGACAACTGGTATATTTCCTAGGTTTTCAGATAGTTGTAGTGTGTACAAGAGTATTTCTAAATTTTTGAACATATGCGGTTTTATGATTAATAATTTTTTGGTATTTTAAATACCATATTTTTATTATACCGACCAGACGGTCTTTTGTCAAATATGTTCTCAAACTTTTACTAGAATGTTGGTTTTTTGTATATTAATAATACACAGCAAAAAAAATAAACTGCTGGTTAAAAATTTGAAAATTCTAGTTTTTATCATTTTTACTTAGCATTTCCTGAATCTTCTCTTCCTCCCATTTTTTATAGAAGTTCAAGTTTGGAAAATAAACAGACGCTGCTTCAAACATCAAACCAAGACCCCAACCAGCAATTACCCAAAAGGACCAATCCCAGCTTTTATCTGGAATCCAATCAATACCAAATAAAAGTGCGTTTACTAGGACATAAATGGCAAAATTAATGTAAAAATTGCGAGTTTTAATTACTTGCTTTTTAGCTTGTTCATAAGTGATTTTGGGGTTAGTTTGAGACATAAAATTAATAGTTTGAATTTTTGCTTACTTTAGTAATTCTTTAATCTCCCCTTCCATCTCAATAGGTTCTGTTTGTGGAGCAAATCTTTTTACTGGCACTCCATTTTTATCAATCAAAAATTTGGTAAAATTCCATTTAATATCTTCTGTGCCTAAAAGTCCAGGCAAAGACTCTTTGAGATATTTAAAAATTGGATGAGTGTTTTCTCCATTTACCTCTATCTTTTCAGTAATTAAAAAAGATACTCCGTAGTTTACCAGGCAATTTTCAGAGATATCTTTGGCGTCTCCAGGCTCTTGATTTCCAAACTGATTACACGGAAAACCGATGATTACCAAACCCTTATCTTTGTAAGTTCCATTAAGTTTTTGCAAGCCTTCGTATTGAGGTGTGAGACCACATTTGCTGGCTGTATTTACAATCAAAATTACTTTATCTTGAAAGTCTGCAAAATTGATTTCTTTTCCTTGAAGTGAGTTGATTGTGTGGTTGTAGATAGACATATATAATATTTTTAATTTAAATTTTTTTTAAAATGATTTACTGAAAAGGCAAAAATTAGTTTGAAAAAGTAAACAAACGGAAACCAGATAAATATTGATGGCAGGCTGAAAAATAAGGAAAAAATGGTAAATCCTATAGTAACAATACCTCCTGAAATTTGCCTCTGATATTCATTTCTACTAAAAAACCTTACGATAATACTTGAAAACAACATAAACAAATACAAAAACCAAAAAGTTTGGAAACTTAAACCAAAAAATATAGTTAGTAGTAGCGGTTGTATAAAATGAACTGCTAAAAATATTATACTAAGTTTGTCTGATTTTTGATAAAAACTGTTTGTAGATTTAGTTAGGTTAGATATTACTCCACCTGCTAAATCAGCTGTAACGATAAACGCAACTGTAGATTGTAAGATGCTCCAATTTAGGTTTTGAAATTTGGCAGTTACAAGCACTAAAATAGCCATTAAAATACCTGTAACATAAGTTAAAATAAGGTCTGTATTTTTAGGATTTTCTCCGTCTAAAAATTTGGTTAAATTCATATACTTTTAGTTCTTTTTTGAAAAAAGTTTGGTATTAACTTTACATACGCATCTGCAAATTCTTCATCATGAATGTTATTTATGTGAACACTACACTCTTTAAGATAACTTTTTATTGCTAGCTTTAGACCTGCGGGTCCGCATAAATAAATCTGTGGGTTGCTGTGATTTTCTATAAATTCCTGAACAGTTTTTTTATCAAGTCTTCGCTTTCCACTAATAAAATTAACCACTTTGAATTGATCAAATTTATTTTCAAGTTCTGAGATTTCTTTGGCAAAAATAGTTGATTCTTCAGATCGATTCGCATAAAACAAAGTAACTTTACTCTTTGGTTCTTTGCTCAGTACAGTTTTTATCATGGAAAAAATCGGGGTTATGCCGCTACCACCTGCAACAAAAAGATAATTTGTAGAATTGTTTGGATTTGGATGGATATAAAAATCTCCAAGTGGCATAAAAGCTTCCACAATATCACCTACTTTTGCGTCGTTAAAAATATGATTGGTAACCATTCCATTTAATTTCATTGTGATTCGTAAAAACTTATCTTCTGTTGGTGAGCTA
>JBIKIW010000004.1:0-50739 GCA_044361365.1 Limisphaerales bacterium
AACTCAATCAAAAAAAGATTTAGAGAAATATGTATTTGACTTAGAGACAGATTTGCTCCATATTATCAAAATCTATATTAAATACCTGAAAAGTATTTCAAATTAAATTTTAACTGGTCTAGTCCCCCCAAAATAACAACTCGTAATTGCATAAACACCAAGACGCCAATAATAAATTTGTTGTGTTTTATATTCAAAATAATTTTCTAACTACAAACATCTATTTTAAGATATTTTTATATCCAAAAACACGTGTTTTAGGTATCTACTAACTAACTATTCTTTCATCAACACACTCTATTTCATCACCAACCTGCACTTTAACTTTTCCAGTGACAGAAACTCCAAACTGTTGGCTAATATTAACCTCAGAAACCTTATCTTTATTTCTTTGTAGTTGTACTATTTCTAATCTACCCAAATTTTCCTTGTTTCTAATTAAAAATAAAACCTTATTATCCAAAACTTTCCCATCAATAACCTCACCACCAATAACCTGGATACTAGGCTTATCGCTTTTGAAGGTTGCTAAAACTTTAGCTTTTCCAACTAAGGTAATTTTAATTTCATGTTTAGCGTGTTTAAGAATTTCTTCTTCAGCCCATTCTAAGATCTCGTAAATAATATCACTTTGAACCAAATTAACACCTTCCTTTTGGATCATTTTTTCTACTTGTGGGTTGGTTTGGGTGTGAAAAGCAATAATAAAAGATTTGGTAGTCACTGCAAACTCAACATCACTTTCTGTTATAGCCCCAACAGACTCACTTTTAACCACAATCTTAGCATGTTCTTGTGGGATTTTTATCAAAGCTTCTTTAAGTGCTTCTAAAGAACCAGAAACATCTGCTTTTAAAATTATATTTATTTGGTCATCACTAGATCCAACATTTCTGGAATTATAACTAATCTTTCTCTTTGATCTCTTTTGTTTTTCCACAGAAGCATCAGTTTGGGCTTGTTTTAAGTTATCATAAACAATTATAGGCTCACCAATTTCAACAATCTCAGGCAGACCTATTAAAACCACAGGCTCACTTAAATTGGCATTTTTTACCATTTTACCTTCACTTGTTTCTAATTTTCTAATTTTACCAACAAATTCACCAGCTCTGACTATGTCACCAACTTTTATTTCACCTTTAATCACCAAAACACTCGAAACAACACCTAAACTCCTATCGAGGTGACTTTCAACAATAACAGCCTGAGCAGGACATTCTATCTCACCCTTTAATTCAGCAACTTCTGATTGTAAAATTATATTTTCCAACAATTTATCCACATCTTGTCCGGTTTTGGCTGAAATTGGAATAAAAGGTGTTTGCCCACCCCACTCTTCCGGAACCAAACCAAACTGTGATATTTCATTTTTAACTCTCTCCACGTCACTTTCAGGTAGGTCAATTTTATTTAAAGCTACAATAATTGGAGTTTTTGCCATCTTAGCCCTTTCTATAACTTCTACAGTCTGGGGTTTTGGACCCTCGATAGATGAAACAACCAATATAACAAAGTCAGCTAACTGCGTTCCTCTTGCCCGCATAGCTGTGAAAGCTGCGTGACCAGGTGTATCTACAAAGGTAATTTTGTGATTTTGAAAATTAATTTGGTAGCTTGAGATGTGTTGAGTAATAGAACCAGCCTCTCCAGATACAACACTAGATTTACGGATATAATCCAATAAAGAAGTTTTTCCATGATCTACATGGCCCATAATAGTGATTACAGGTGGTCTGGATTTGTATTTCTTTTCACTCTCAGGCTTTCCGGTATCAAAAACTTTAATTAATTGACCATTTGTTTCTTCACTTGCAAAATCTTCAGAATTTTCAGGAAAAACCTCAACTCCCAACTCGTTGGCAATTAGAGACGCTGTATCATAGTCGATTTGCTCGTTTAATGTTGCCATTACACCATTCATCAAAAGTGTTTTTACAACATTTCCAACCGGTCTACCGATAGTTTCTGCAAAATCAGATACCTTAATGGTGTAGGGTAGGTAAATTTTATCATCATTTTTTAATTTAGCTAATTTTTCGGGTCTTAAAGATTTGGTTACTTCGATAGCAGATTGGTAAGGAATTCTTGTATTTCTACCATTAAAACCATAAACTCCTATTTTTTGTCCCGCTTCACGCAGATCATTTATACTAATTCCTAAAATTTTGGCGAGGGTTGATATATTCATAGATAAAAAGTTAACTTAACACCGATTAATCTAATTATGATCATCATCTTGATAAAGATTTTTGATTGTAGATGTAAAAAATAATCAAGTTAATTTGATATTTGGTGTAGCTTAATTCAAAAGTGTCTTTTTATCCATCAGTTGTCAATTTATCAAGATATTGAAGTATTTCAAGACTATTTCGCTTCCAAATTAAAGGCTCTTTTTTAAACCAAGTGAGTTGCCTTTTGGAATATTGTAAATTTTCAGACTGAAGCTTGCTTTTCCAATCTTTTTCAGAAATCAAACCATAATAATAAAACAAACAAAGTCTATACTCTAAGCCCAATTTCCCCCAAAAAGAATTTTCTACCCCAGCACTTTTTAATCTTAAAAATTCGTCAAACAAACCCAAATCAACTCTCTGTTTTAACCTTTTTGCAATTTTTTCTTTCAAAACTTCACCACCAACACTTACTCCAAAAAGAAATTTTTTCTCAAAACAAGGTAATTTTTTCTCATTAATCCAGTTATTTTTAAAAGCATCTTGCTTTAAAAGGTGGTTTGTAAGTCTTATTTTATTATTAAAATCACTCTGATTTAAGCCCATTTTCTGGCATTTTTTTTGTAGTTCTTCCATTGGCAAAGAGGTGTAGAACTCTCTACGTTTTTGATAATCTCCAAGAAATTCTGGTTTGGTTTCAAAATAGCTTTGTCCAGAGTAAATAGACTTTGCATAAAGACCTGTTCCACCACACAATATTACTATGTCAGGTTGTATTTGCTCAAACAAATCATTAAAATCTTTTAAATAATCAATAAGTCCAAAATTCTGTTGGGGCTTTATGTAATCTATTAAAAAATGAGCCACCTTTTTGTAGAAATAAACTTTTTTGTTGGGATATTTTGTTGGATCAGTGTTATTTAACCAGAAACCCTCAACTTTTCCAGTTCCTGTATTTAAATCCTTATAAACCTGTCTTGAATCACAATTAATTACCCAAGTATTTAAACCTTTTTGAGTATAAAATTTAGCTATTTCCACAGCTATTTCAGATTTACCAGAGGAGGTTTGCCCCAAAATTGCAATTAATATCATTTTATTTATTTTGCTCCTCTTGGGCGAATTCTTGCATTTTTAGCAAATCTTTAGGGTTTGTGGTGATTATTTTATGCTCTGTTGGAAAAGCCAAAACTTCCATGGCTACGTGTCTAGGTCCTGCAAAAAATATTCCCTGGCCCACTCCAGATTGCAATAAAACCTGCTTCTCTCCTGAGGTTAGGGCGAAAGTTTGGGCAATCAAATCGATTGAGGCGGTGGATTGTTTCAATAATACCTTTAGGGCTGAGTTGGTTACAATTGGCCTTCCATATGAAGAGTTTAAAAAGTCGCCAACATCTTGAGTAATAGTTGTTACTCCTAAATAATACTTTCTAGCTCGTTTAACCAGTCCATACAAAAACTTAGCCGAATCCTCATATTGCATCATAATCCAAGCTTCGTCGATAGTTAAAATTCTTCTTTTTAATTCTGACCTAATAGCATTCCAGACATATTTTAACAACACATACATAGCAATTGGCCTTAGCTGATCTTGTAAATCTCGAATATTAAAAACTACAAAATTTTTATTTATGTTTATATTTGTTCTTTGATTAAACAAACCCGAAAAAGTTCCTTCGGTGTATCTATACAATCTTTGGGCTAAACTTTCACCACCTACAATACCACCCAAAATCTCAACAAGATCTTTCATTGTTGGAGGAGTTGTGTTTTCAAAGTCAGAATCTGGAGTGATATCTCTTTTAGCATAAGATTCTTGAATAGCCCTTTCCATTATAGAAATCTCCTCAGGTGTTAATTTTCCAAGCATTAAATTCATTAAACCCATCAAATCGATTACTGATGTTCGCAAAATATCAGCGTTACTTTCTCCGGGAAGTGGTTTTGGTAGATCAAAGGGGTTTATACGGTTGTTTGAGTTTAAACTCATATTTATGTAGGCACCCCCTAGGGTATCTGCTAGGATTTTATATTCAGCCTCAGGGTCAATTACTATAACATCTACACCAATCATCAAACTTCGCAAAATTTCTAATTTTACAGTATAACTCTTACCAGCTCCAGAGGTTGCAAAAACTACCTCATTGGCGTTCTCAAGTTCAAATCGGTCAAAAATAATTAACGAACTGTTGTGACGATTAATCCCATACAAAATTCCACTATCTGAAGAAAGCTCTGAAGAAACAAACGGGAAACAAGCCGAAAGTGGGCTAGTGTTCATGTTGTTTAAAACATCCAAATCATTTTTCAAAATCGGTAAGGATGAGTTGAAACCATCGTCCATTTGCAGTGCAGCTCTTTTGGTTAGAATGTTTTGCTGGTTCAACAAACCTTCTACAGCCTGTGAAGTCCTTTCAAGTTGATCTAAACTATCTGCATAAATGGTAAAATACACCCCCACTCTAAAAAACTTTTCTGTACCCTGTTGAATTGAATCGCGCAAACTTTCAACATCTGTATAAGCTGTTTGAAGAGCTGGGTCTCGAGGAGCTCCTTTTTCTTCGTTTAGCCTTAAACTTGCTTCAATTTTACCAACCTTGCCCTTTAATTCTTTTAAAACCTGAGAAGAGTCTCTTGGGTAAACAAAAATTGAAATATCCATTTGGATATCAGCATTAACTAAACCCTCCAACCAACCACTGGAAATAATTCTTGGGTAGGTAAGTACAAAAAAACTTCTGGCGAGTTTTGTTCCAATTTCTAAATTACCAGTTGTAATTTTTACTGAAGAGGGTGCTATTAAATCTCTAATAGTAGAAACACCTTGCCTGTATGCTTTTTCGCTCTCAATGAGTGTTTTTTGGATTTCCACCTCTGTTTTTATAACCTCGCGGCGTAGGTTTGTAGGAGTTAATGATTTTAAATATTGAGGGGAGTTTTTATCAACTTTGTTAATTTTTTGGACAGCTGTTTTTTTTAAAGGTGGTACACTTCTTGGTGCGTAATTTCTAGCCACGGGTGGGGTTTGGTATCTAACAACAGCAACTCTTTGCCGATAAGGGTTTAATCTAGGATTATTAGGTGCTTGTGGTCTATACCTGTTTGAGTTTAGATTTCTATTTTGAACTGGTTGCATTTGTTTTTTTGTTTCAGGCTTGGATTATAACCTACTAATTTTACAATTGCAAGCACAACATTAAACAGACTTGTCGATTTTTCCGATATTTAGAATTTACAGATAGTTTTTAGGGGTTTAAATTTTGAAGAAAGTTATATTTCTTTGTGGAATACAACCCTAAGACTTTGACAAAAAATAGTCTTTAACTTTGTACTTAATAGTTTATCACCAATATGGCTAAAGATATCGGAATTACCTACTATATACAGGCAAAAGTTAAATGTTCAAATTGTAGCAGTGAATATATCATTGGTTCTACCATTGAAGATCTACAGACTGAAGTTTGTGGCAACTGTCACCCTTTTTACACAGGGCAAGACACAATAATGGACACAACTGGAAGAATTGAAAGATACCAAGCAAGGCTATCTAAAACTCAATCTGCAAATCCAAAGTCTGATAAAAAATCTAAAACTAGAAGAATTAGACAAGCTTTGGGGGATATGGAAGAGCCTCAGCAATCAACTGAGGGCAACAATACTGCGGTAACATCAAAATAGTTTTCTTCATGGGGTCAAGTTCTAATTTTGAAACTGGCAGAAAAGGAGAGGAATTAGCTTTAAAGCACTATCAAGACCGAGGGTACTCACTAGTTAAGCAAAATTTTGAATATCGTTTGGACAATTCTAGGGGTAGACTTGGGGAAATAGATTTAATTTTTCAAAAAGATGGTAAGCTATTTTTAGTAGAAGTTAAAAACCGACTTAGCAATAAGTTTGGCAGTCCACAAGAGCAAATAACAAAGCAAAAGTTAAGATTTTTATACAGAGCTTGGCAGTTTTTCTTATCAAAGTTTGAGAACCAATCTTATAGAAATTATTTGTCTCAGTTTGACATAGCAGTAGTTTATAACTCAGAGAAAGTAGAAATAATTGAAAACGCATATCAATTTGATGGTTTTTAACATGTCTTCTAACCCCAGCCTCTCAATAGTAATTCCAGCCTATAACGAAGAAAAAAGAATTGGGACTACGCTAGAAACTTACTTAACCAAATTTGAAGAAAAATTTAATAAAGACTTCGAGTTAATAGTGGTTTTAAATGGATGTAAAGATGATACATTAAAAATAATAAAGACCTTTCAATCTAAATTTAAGCAACTTAAATACTTTGATATCCCAGAGGCCATTGGTAAAGGTGGGGCTCTAACAGAGGGTTTTAAGCTGGCACAAGGTGAAATAACAGGGTTTACAGATGCCGATGCATCTACTTCAGCAGACACTTTTTTTAAATTATACGAAATTCTTTTAAATTTTCCTCAAGTAGATTCAATTATAGGGTCGCGAAATTTACCTGAATCAATTGTAAAAGGCAGGACGCCTTCTAGAAAAATTATGACACGTGGATTCAATTTTGGTATAAACCTTTTGTTTAATCTTCAGATAAAAGATACTCAATGTGGGGCAAAGTTAGTACGCAAAGCAGCGTTAAAAAAAATCGTACCATCGCTAATAATAGCTAATATGGCATTTGATGTTAATCTGCTTGTAGACCTTAAAAGATCTGGAGCTAAGATATTAGAGTTTCCAATTTTATGGGAAGATGCAAGCGATTCTACTATAAAAAATCCAGCTAGAGTTTCATTAACAATGGCTTTAGCTATTTTACGATTAAGAATCGTTTATTCACCAATCAAAAATTTTTATCCACTCGTTGATTTTTTAGCCAGACCATTATATGAATTTTTACTAAAAGATAAACAAAAGAAGACTTATGAAAAATGGAAAAAATCTGAGAAATTAACGAATAGTAATACCAGAGGCTTGCCCTAAGTCGTCCTTTGGAGGTTGTTGTACAGACGAGGTTGATAATTCTAAGGTGGAGGGTTTAAGTTGGTTTGCCGGCAAGGTGTTTCCAGGTCCCACCAGTTCTATTGATCCACTTTTTACACGGTCCTCTATTTTGCTATTTAAATCAGCTCTAATTTGAGTTTGCTTTCTTTCCAAATCCCCCTCTAAAATTTGTTTTTGGCTGTTTAAATTTCTGCGATCTTTGTTTAAATTACTAGTAAAATAATTGATGTTATTAATTAAAATAAAAAACAGACTTAAAGTTAAAAACAACAAAGTTAAGAGTTGAAAACTTTTTTGAACCATTTTTTTAAACAAAGTAACTTCACTTGTTTATGCAAGTTCAAGCACTATCTCTGGTAGTAAAACAGGTGTCGAGTCCTGTATGACTAAATATAATACAAGCCTACGGCTTGATCTAGGATTACACTCCCATCCTGAATCGTGATTACCCTTTTTCTAAGCTTATCTACAACCTCTTGGTCGTGTGTAGCAAGTAACACGGTCGTACCAGAATTATTTATTTTTAATAAAAGGGTAATAATTTCGTAAGCATTAGTTTTATCAAGATTACCCGTGGGTTCGTCAGCTATGAGTAAAATTGGATTATGAGACAAGGCTCTGGCAATCGAAACCCTTTGTTTTTCACCACCGCTTAACTCCTTGGGATAATTTTTAGTTTTATCAGCCAATCCAACAAGCTCAAGCAGTCTCGGTACATCTCTTTGGATTTCTTTTTTAGAAGCCCCTGCTACCTCCATTGCTAGGCTAACATTCTCAAACACCGTTCTAGTTGGAAGCAGTTTATAGTCCTGAAATATATACCCAATTCGCCTTCTTAGGTAGGGTAAATATTCTGGCTTAATTTTATCTACCCGAATGTCTTCAATCCAGATTTCTCCACCTTCTTGAGGTTTTTCCTCACCTGTTAACATTTTTAAGATTGTACTCTTGCCAGCTCCAGAGTGACCTATAAAAGAAACAAACTCACCAGCTTCAATAACAATATTAACATTTTTTAAAGCGTTGTTATCGAGTTCTGAGTATTTTTTACTAACATTGATGAATTTTATCATATTGTTTTTAATTTATTTTCTTGACAAAAAGTGATTCTAAGCCCGTTATTTTATTTATTCGAATAAAAAATCCGTATAGTCAATATATTTTATGGCTGATAAAAAAATCAAAGCACAAGTAAAAATGCTTATCAAGGCAGGAGCAGCTACTCCTGCACCTCCAGTTGGATCAACCCTTGGACCTCTTGGTATTAATTTAGTTCAATTCTGCAAGGAGTTTAACGATAAAACAAGCACAATGCAAGGCATGATTCCTATACTCATGACTGTTTTTGAAGATAGAAGTTACGAATTTATTTTAAAAACACCTCCAGTTGCTGAGCTAATCAAGCAAATTTTAAATATTCCTAGCGGAGCTGCAAACCCAATCAAAGATACAGTAGGAACTATAACCGAAGCCCAGATTATAGAAATCGCCAAGAAAAAACTAGTTGACCTCAATGGAACAACTGTAGAATCTGGAATTAATCAAGTTAAAGGAACTTGTAAAAGCATGGGCGTTAAAATCACTGCCTAATAAAAACCTAGGGAGGGAAATTCCCGCTATTAACCTAATTTATGTCTAAATCAACTATAACAAAGATCTCTGGTAGATCTAAAAAGTATTCTAAAAATGCTGCAGTAATCAAAAAATTACTCGAAACCTCACCCACAGGGCTAACCTTAGAAGAAGCTGTAAAAACCCTTATTTCATTGGATCAGCCAAATTTTAAAGAAGGTCCAAGTGTAGAACTACATGTTAATCTAAACATTGATTCTACTAAATCAGATCAATTAGTACGAAACTCTGCTGTTTTACCTCACGGGACTGGAAAGAATGTTGTAGTTGCTGCTTTTGTAACTCCAGATAAAGAAAAAGAAGCCAAGGAGGCGGGTGCAGAAATTGTAGGAGGTGATGAGTTGATTGAAATAATCAAAAATAATCAAAAAGTTAACTTTGATAAAGCTGTAGCTGTTCCTGAGATGATGAAAAAATTACCAGGAATTGCCAGAATATTAGGAGTTGCAGGTGTTATGCCTAACCCAAAAACAGGTACTGTAGGAGATTCTATTGGAGACATTATCAAAACAATAAAAGCTGGTAAAGTAGATTATAAAAATGATAAAGGTGGAAATTTACATATTGTTTTTGGTAAAATAAATTCCAAATTCACCGAACAAAAATTAGTTGAAAATTTAAAAGTTGCCATCGAGTCAGTTCAAAAAAGTAAACCAGATGTTATTAAGAAAAAGTTCATACTTTCCCTATCTATCTCTACATCAACAAGTCCCAGTATAAAAATCAACTTTTGACATTAATAACTATATAGTATTTATTAAAGCAAAGCCATTAAATTTTTATGATTCCTTCTGATTTTAATATAAAATCTTTTTCTAATAAAAACAGTGGTGCTAAGCTAGATTATCAGCCAAATTTTGTTCTAGTTAGCAATAAAGGTTCTTTCTTTGGTGATATCATTCCTGTATATAAATCATATAGTGAACTTTCTACCGTAATTGTTTCATCAATTGATAGCCTTTCACGGTTAGTTTTGCTAAGTAGGGTTTTTATTATTTGCACGGTAAGCTTGCTTCAAGAATTATTGCATAATGTAGCTTTTCAAGCATTTATTTTATTGTCCTCTGCTTATCAACAAGCTTCTGCTTTACCCGGTAAATATAACTATATAAAAAATAAAATTCTGGAAACGACTACTCTATTCTACTCATCAGAATCAAGATTTCTCTGGTGGATTGATATTAAATTAGAAATTAAAAAAGTTTTAACAATAGTTAAAAATATTGTTTCCCAGCTTTATACAATTCTAGCCAAGTTTTACTTAGGATCTTTGGTTGGAGTGGTTTTGTTTATAATATCTTTTTCTGCAAATCTCTCTCCTTCAAGTAGTATTTCTAATGTACTAAACAAAGCTTTAAATAATTATTCAGCGAACACAGCAAGCAGTCTTAACTATAAAGATGTCTCGAGTCTTTCCGTTGTTTCGCTTTTAAGGCAAGAAGCTAAGAAAGGGAATAGTTTACTTTTTGATAAAATCATTCAATATAAAGTTCAACCAGGAGATACCCCAGAGTTAGTTGCTGAGATGTATGGATTATCACCAGAAACTGTTATATTTAACAATGAAATAAAAGATTCAGCAAAACTACCAGACACTCTTTATTTGCCCTGGGCAGATGGTTATATTTACAAAGCCCCTGCTGACACTAAACCAGAAGATCTAGAAAGAATTTATGGAATCGACAAAACCTTAGTTTATAGCAACAATGAAGATCTATTGAATAGAGATACAGGTGCTTTTCCTAAAGACTCACTAATCCTAATACCAACCACTAATTTCACATCTGTTGCAAGTTCAAATCAAAAAGAAACCGATAGAATTGATAATTTAAAAAGAGCAGAAGAGCAGAAAAAAGCTCAAGCAGCAATTTCAAATTCTGGTACAGAGACATATTCGGGCAGTTTTTCATCTAATATCCAAGTAAGCAACCTCGGTTTTATTTGGCCAACAACTGGGGTTATTTCAAGATGTATTCAGCCAAACCACATAGCCTGTGATATTGCAAGCACTCCAGTTGGTTCAAAACCTACTATTTATGCAGCTCAAGCAGGTGTTGTAAGTGCTGTATATAGATTTAGTGTTCCTGGCTATGGACTAGCTGTAGTTATAGATCATGGAAATGGGATTAAGACCCTTTATGGTCACATGAGTAGAATAGAAGATGGTATCGTTCCAGGTGTGACTTTATTACAAGGTCAGTCTATTGGTGTAATGGGAGATACAGGTTGGGCTACTGGAGTTCACCTTCACTTTGAAGTTATGATCAATGGTGTTAAACAAAATCCGTCGCCTTACTTGCCATAGTAGTAGAGACATGCTCGATTAACTAGATAAATAAAAAAGAAAGGTTTTAAGTGGGCCGCATTTGAGGTTTTATTATCACTTCTAATTAACTGAAGGAGCGATGCACTTTATAAACAAAAGGTTGCTACTTCACGATGTGCTTAATTTTAAAATTAAGATTGCGGGTTAACTATAGACATAAACTCAATTATTGGCAGTCTTAATATATTCCCATGAAGTGAATTATCATATTTTAAATTTAAAAACCTTAAATCACCTATGTATTTAGCCATTGAGTCCAGTTGTGATGAAACATCTATAGCCATTTTAGACAAACAAAAAAAACCTGTACCTGAAGATTTTCTAGTTAAAATACAAGAAATTAAAATCCTCTCAAGTGTAATTTCTTCTCAAATTGAGGTTCATAAGCAATATGGTGGAGTAATCCCTGAAATTGGAGCCAGAGAACACGCTAAAAATATCTATACAGTTTTTGATGAGACTCTCAAGAAAGGTGGTATAACTAAACAGTTTTTTTTGGAAAACTTAGAAGGTGTTTTTGTAACCAGTGAGCCAGGACTTTTTTCAGCTTTACAGGTGGGCTTAGAATTTGCTAAAATAATTAAGTTTTGGGTAAGAGAAAAAACTCAAAAAGAAATTCAGATTAGTCATATTAATCATTTACATGGACATATTAGTAGTTGTTTTTATAATCCGGAATTAACTCCTTTAGAAAATAACACATTTCCACACCTGCACTTGCTTGTTAGTGGGGGAAATACTCAATTGATATTACTATCATCTTGGTCAGAAAAAAGCATATTAGGTCAAACCCTAGATGATGCAGCTGGCGAGTGTTTAGATAAAGTTGGTAGAATGTTGGGATTTCCATATCCTGGGGGTGTGTGGGTTGCCAAAATAGCCAAAGAAACTAGAGAAAATTGGTTAAATTTACCGATTGGAATGCAAAAATCCAAAAATTTAGACTTCTCTTACTCTGGGTTAAAAACATCCGTAAGATATTTAGTTCAAAGTCAAAAATTTGAAAATTGGGTTTTTGAGCAAAAATTATCACAATCAGAATTAGATATTCTGCTGAATATGGGTGGTAGTAAAGAGTCTTCTAGTACAACCTCTAATCATCTAGAGTTTATATATAAAGTTTGCGTTTCAACTCAATTTGTAGTAGTAGCCCAACTTATAAATGTTATAAAAAAATCTCTAAAAGAAATTAACCCAAGATCTATAGGTATTTCAGGTGGTGTTTCGGCTAACTTGTTATTACGAAGCAATATACAGGAGCTTTTTTCGAATAAAGCAGAGATCTTTTTGCCACCAAAAAATTTAACTGGTGATAACGCAGTAATGATAGGGATTGCAGGGCTTTTAAATATATCCTAAATAAGTTTGCAGGTTTTTATTAAACCCTTGCAGATTACAATTTTCTATAGGATTGTTCTGAAAATATTCTAGAATGAAAGACAAGCACGTCGTAGATTCCTCAACTTTTAAGGATTCTTCAATCAGCTTGATTAACTCAGCTAAAAGTAAAAAATCTCTAAAATTTTGAGGAATGCATAATTTTTCTGATTTTAAAATACTTTTAACGATCCAATTTTTCCTGGTTTTGACTAATTCCATTGTATATACACCCGAAGGGCTAAAAATATTTTTAGATTTAGACTCCAAAGAAGTTGAGAGTTTGACTATTTCAACAGTCTCCTCAGTCAAAACCTTCAAAAAAGTATACTTTTGGACTTGGTCGGTATAATTTTTCAGGATTAAGGATTTTATAATTCTTTGCTCCATGTAAATACATCTAAGTTAAAATCTTTTCTTGACAAGCTGTGATTTCTCCTATACAAAATTAGGTTGACTTTAATCAAATAAATATTACCAGATGTCAGATACCAAAATGAGGGTAAAAATTACCTCTTTCGACCATAAAGTGCTTGAAGAAGCAGTAAAAAAATTAGTTCAAGTAGTTTTAAAGTCTGGAGGAAATATAATCGGACCTGTTCCTTTAAAAACCAAAAAAAGAACTTTTGTTTTAAGGAGGTCGCCGTTTATTTACAGTAAGCACGCTGACACTATAGAATCGAGAGAGCACAAAAGATTAATTGATATATACAATGTAAGCTCTGAAGTTGTTAATAGTCTTTCAACACTTTCACTTCCTGCAGGAGTTGATATTCTTATAGAAACATTAAACAATCAAGCAAAATAAATATGTTCGGATTCGTAAAAAAAATTGGAATGACACGTCTATTTTTAGATCAAAAATCTGTTGCAGTTACCGCTGTTCAATTTGAAGATCAAAAAGTGGTTCAGAGAAAAACTATTCAAAAAGATGGCTACCAAGCATTTCAAGTCGGCTATGGAAGCAAAAGAAAGAGAAAACAACCAATCTCTGGACATATAAAAAAGCACCTTAAGGAAGAGGATTATTTCTCTAAAATAAGTGAGTTTAAATCAGATATCCCAGAGGATAAAACAGATTTTACCATTAATGACTTTCAAAAGAATGATAGTGTAACTCTAGTGGGGATTACTAAAGGTAAAGGTTTTGCAGGCGCTGTAAAAAGATACCACTTTCGAGGTCAACCTAAGTCTCGTGGTCATGACCACGTTAGAGCTGTAGGATCTATTGGTTCTAGGTGGCCACAAAGAACCCTCCCAGGTAAAAAAATGGCTGGACAAATGGGTAATGAGCAAAGAACTTTGCAAAACTTAGTAATTGTCGATATAGATGTTGAAAAAAAACTTATTTACATCAAAGGTTCTGTTACTGGTGCAAACAAATCACTCTTAAAAATAGCTAAAACGATTAAACATGTCTCTTAATTTGAATATACTAAAAAATAATAAAATTTCTACCGTTGAAGCTTTTGACTCTCTCAAAGATTTTGTTGTTAGAGAGGCCTTACTAGCACAAGTTGTTAGATGCGAGCTTCTTAATTTGAGAGGCGGAAACGCACACACTAAAATCAGATCCGAAGTTAGTGGAGGTGGAAAGAAACCTTGGAAGCAAAAAGGAACTGGTAGAGCAAGACACGGTTCATCAAGGTCCCCAATTTGGGTAGGCGGAGGAGTAACTCATGGTCCTAGGAATACTGTTAACTGGCATAGAGATATAAACAAATCTTCTAGAGTATCAGCTTTAAAATCAATCGTTAAAGATAGATTAGTTGAAAATAGAATATTTCAAATTGAAGATACAGCAGTTATAAAAACTAAAGATGCCCTAGATTGCTTAGATGTGATTTACTCAAAACAGTCAGCTAAAACTAAGCAAACTTTAGTAATTTACAGTGCTGAAGACAAAGAAAATCTAAAAGGTTTTAATAACACAGGTGTGAACTTTTTGAATGTAAAAAATCTAAAAATATTTAAAATTGTACATTCCAGTGTAGTTATACTAACCCCATCTGCAAAAGAATTTTTAGAATCAAGATTAAGTTAAAAATATGTCCAAGTTTATTTTATTACAAAGCGAAAAAGCCTACAACTTACAATCTAAGAATACCTACAGTCTCTTACTAGTTGATAAAAATACTAAAATCACTCGTACACTAGTTGAATTAAAACTAAGAAAGCTTGAAATAATAGCAGAAAGAGTTAATATTCTAACTTGTCCGGTAAAATTAAAAAGAAGGGGTAAAAAATTTAATTTAGTAAAAAAGCAAAAAGGAGTAAAGAAAGTCTATATTACTCTAAAAGAAGGGGTAAAATTTGATGAAGAAAAACTTACCAATTTTAACAGTCAGTTCGACACTGTAATACCAAACACCAAATAATATAATATGCCACGATCACTCAAAAAAGGACCATACGTTGATCCAAAACTACTTAAAAAAATACAGAAAGCCAAAGCTGAAGGTAAAAATGTAATTGAGAAAACTTGGAGTAGAGCTAGTACAATTATTCCTGAGATGATTGGATTTACAATTGGGGTTCACAATGGTAAAAGTTTCACACCTGTTCTAGTTAAAGATGATTTAGTGGGTTACAAACTAGGTGAATTTTCCTATTCCACTAGCTTTAAAAAGCATGGAGGTCAGCAAGCTAAAAAAGCTACTGCTTAAAATTAATATAGAATATGTCAAAAGTAAAATTATACAAACCAACAACCCCGGGAAGAAGAAAAACTTCGGTTATTGATTACTCAAAGATTCTGACTGGTGACGCCCCTTATAAATCCTTGTTAGTAGGAAAAAGAAAAACTGCCGGTAGAAATGGAGATGGTAAAATCACAATTAGACACAGGGGAGGGGGAAATAAAAAATTGTACAGAAAAGTAACCTTCAAAAATTATTTTAAAAGTGGTTATAAAGTTGAAACAATAGAATACGACCCAAACAGAAGTTCGTTTGTTTCTAGGGTTAGTGATTTAAGAGATGGCAAAAAACACTATATACTACATACAAAAGGTTTAAAAAAAGGAGAGTTTTATAATCTAAGTTCAGATATTAAAGAGGGTAATACAACAGAGTTAAAAAACCTACCAATTGGTTCGTCAGTTTGCCAAATCGAAATCAATCCAGGACAAGGGTCTAAATTGATTCGTTCTGCTGGAGCCTACGCTCAAGTAACTGCAAAAGAAAATGGGTATGTTACATTAAAATTACCATCGGGGGAGATAAGAAAATTTTTAGAGACTTGTTATTGTACTATTGGTAGAGTAGGGAATGAAGCTCATGAATTAGTTAGATTAGGCAAAGCAGGTAGAGTTAGAAATATGGGAATAAGACCTACCGTTAGAGGTAAAGTAATGAATCCTGTTGATCACCCTCACGGAGGAGGAGAGGCTAGAAACTCAATTGGTATGAAGTATCCTAAGACACCATGGGGTAAACACGCACTAGGAGTAAAGACACGTAAAAAAAGTAAAAAAAGTAGTAGATTAATAGTTAAACGCCGCAGTAAATAGTTATGCCATCACAACAACAAATAAATTATACAGCATCCACTGTATTAAAATATAGCCCTAGAAAAGCAAGGCTTATAATAAATGTATTGAGAAGAAAAACTCTTTCAGAAGCTCTCGAGATCCTTGTTAATCTTAAAAAAGGTCAGACTAAAAAAGTTCAAAATCTTTTAAAATCAGCTTATACAAACCTTGCTCTAACAGAATCAGATTTCGATAATTATATCGTTTCTAATATCGTAGCTGAAGAGGCACAAAAATATTATAGAGTTCAACCAAGAGCTAGAGGTTCTGCAGCAAAAATTCGTAGAAGATTTTCAAGGGTAAAAGTTTTATTAGAGTCTAAAGTTGACAAAAAAGTAAATTAGCAAGCACATTATTATTATGGGATCAAAAATTTCAGTAGATTTATTTAGAGCTTACAAAAGGCTAGGAAATGTTAGCAATAACAGTGCAAATCCTAATGACTTGCAAAAATCTGTATGGTACGCTTCAAGCAAGAGCTATTCAAAAGTTTTATTGCAAGATATCTTTATAAGAAAGTTTATATTTAAAAAATTATCTTCCGCAGGTATTGTACAACTTGTTATAAGAAGGTATTTTAAAAAAACCGAAATAACTTTATTTGTAACTAAGCCTGGACTCGTTATCGGTAAAGGTGGAAGTTCTATAGATCAACTCAAGCAAGATTTGTTAAAAGAATTTAGCCTCCCACAAGACCTTAGAATAGATGTTCAAGAATTTAAAGAACCTTACGGATCTGCAGCTGTAATAGCTCAAGAATTAGCAGATGCTTTAGTTAGAAATATTCCATACAGAAGACTAGCTAAAGGATACATAGAAAAAATCAAATATGCAGGTGTTCTAGGTGCTAAAATAACTATAAAAGGAAGATTAAATGGTGGTGAAATAGCAAGAAAAGAAGATTTTGCTCATGGTAGTATTCCAAGACATACAATTGATTCTAGTTTAGACTATTTCCACATTCCGGCTAAAACAAAAGCTGGCATAGTAGGTATTAAAGTTTGGCTATACAAAGGTGATAAACTAAAGAATTACACATATTAATATGACTGGCGTTGTTACTTCCAATAAAATGAAAGATGCTGTTGTGGTTACTGTCTACAGTACAAAAACTCATCCTAAATATAAGAGAAAATTTAAATCTCGAAAAAAATATTTTGCTACTTCTAAGTCACCTCTAAATATAGGTCAAGAAGTAAATATAATATCAATCAAACCCGTATCTAAAAATATACGTTGGAAAATAGAAACCAAATAAATTTAAAATATGCTCGCTCCAAAAAAAATTGTTCATAGAAAAGTATTTAATAGATATGGTCAAAAAAGGCACGGACAAAAAATTAGAGGCTCTTACGTGGTCTATGGAGATTATGGTTTAAAAGCTACAACCTCTTCATGGCTTACAAGCAGACAAATTGAAGCTGCGAGAAAATCTATAAGTCGTCGCTGTAAAGGTGGTAAAGTTTATATAAGAGTTTTCCCATCCAGACCTGTAACAAACAAAGCTCTTGGTACACCTATGGGATCAGGATCAGGATCTATCGAGTATTTCATGTTTTCAGTTAAACCAGGTAGAGTAATTTTTGAAGTTAGTGGAGTATCTGAAGAAATTACTAGAGAAGCGTTTCGAATAGCATCACACAAACTCCCATTTCAAACCAAATTTGTAACAAGAAACGAATTTATTTAATAATTTTATGCTTCAAGAACGTTCAAGAATAGAAATAATTGACAACTCAGGCGCTGTTAAAGTAGCTCTGTTTGCAGTCAACGGTAAAAACGGTAGAAAATATGCTAAAGTAGGCTCTATTGTTAGAGGATCTGTTAAGAAATCTAGCGTAGGCGGCAAAGTTTCTAAGGGGGAAATTGTTTCTGTATTAATAACAGGTACCAAATATAAAACAAAAAGAAAAGATGGTAGTTCTATTAGATTTTCTGGAAATTACGGTATCATTGTAAATAAAAATAATTCTGAACCGATTGGTACTCGTGTTTTAGGTCCTATTAGTCGAGAAATCAAAGAATTAGGTTTTAATAAAGTTGTTTCATTGGCACCAGAAGTATTATAAAATGTATGGCTATAAGTAAAATTCAAACAGGAGACAGAGTTAAGGTAATTACAGGTAAGTATAAAAATACTATAGGAACTGTAACTGAAAAAAAATCTAAAGTATTGCGAAACGGAAAATCTGTAACGAGAATTGCCGTTAGCACTATCGAAAAAATTATTAAGTATAGAAAAGCAGCAAATTTTCAAGGTGAATCTTACCCTGGAGAAAAATTAACTGTTAATAGAACAATTGATATTTCTAACGTTCAATTAGTAACACCAGATAATATTGCATCAAGATCTAAAGTTCAAACTAAAGATGGAAAAAAAGTAAGAATCTATACTAAAAATAGTTCTGCTGTTTTAAAAGAAAAAAATGAGTTAATTGAAAAAAAAGTTAATTAGAAAATATGTCGCAAATAAATTTATCCGCTGAAACCTATATAGCAGAAATAGCTAAAGAATTAAACACTTTTTTCCCCAAGGCTAGCTCTTTTACCAAACCAGGAATAAAATCCCTCTCAATAAACATTGGAGTTGGTAAATATGACAACAAACAGAAAGAAGAAGTCTATAACAACCTTCTTAAGCTTACCGGTCAGAAACCTAAAAAAATCTATTCTAAAAAATCTATTTCTGGATTTAAATTAAGAGCAGGTGACTTTGTTGCTATTCAAAACACTTTAAGGGGTAAAAAAATTTACGACTTCTTATTGAAATTTATTTATGTTGCTCTTCCAAGAGGTAGGGATTTTAAAGGTGTTAAAAATGACAGCTTCGATTCAAATTATCAAACTTATACAGTAGGTATACCGACTGCTTCTATTTTCCCCACAGTTGGTTTTGGAGGTAGCGTCGATTTCGGAATGCAAATAAATATAACATTTAAAAACAAAGGAGAACAAAACAAAATATTACTAAACACTTTAAAATTACCGTTAGCTAAATAATATGGCAAGAAAAGCATTAATCATAAAATCAAAAAAAACACCTAAATTTAAATCTAGGTTAATCCGTCGTTGCCCAATTTGTGGTAGAAACAGGGGAACATTAAGATATTTTGGAAATATGTGTCGTATCTGTGTAAGAGAAACAGCAAGGAATGGTCAATTAAATGGATTTTTTAAAAGCAGTAATTAAATATTTTATGTCAATGCAAGATATCGTCAGTGATTATGTTTCAAGAGTTAACAACGCTTTAAATTCAAATAAAGAAGAAGTAACAGTTCTTAAAAGTAATTTTATAATTAATATAACTAAACTTTTAACTAAATTAGGTTTTTACAAGTCTTTTGAAATTTTACCAACTTCTATTCAAATTCAATTAAACAATTCTTTATTAAGAGAGCTTGTTCGAGTCTCTAAACCAGGAAAAAAATCTTATGTTAAAAAAGATATGTTTCCTAAAATTATCAACGGTTTTGGATTTACCTTAGTTACAACTTCAGATAAAAGATTCCCAATCAAGACACACATAGCTTGTTTAAAAGAAAATTTAGGAGGAGAGGCTGTCTTACAAGTAATAAAGAATTGACAAAATAGAAAATTCAAAAATATAGTTATAATTATGTCACGTGTAGGTAAACAACCGATCACTATTCCATCTGGAGTAAATGTAAACTTTGATACAAATACTCGTAATTTTGATGTTAGTGGTCCATTAGGAAAACTTTCTTTTGTAGTAAGTAAATTGGTTTCTTTAAACATAGAACCGTCTTTATTAACTCTCTCTGTAGAAAATCCTGAGGATAAATTCGATAAAGCTATTTGGGGTACAACTAGAGCTATTATTCAAAATCTTGTTGAAGGTGTAACAGTTGGTTTTAGTAAACAGGTAGAGCTAAATGGTGTAGGTTACAGAATGGAACTAGCATCTGACTTAACTTTATTTATTGGTTTTTCACACCCAGTTAAGGTTCAAATTCCGAAAGAAATATCCTTAACCTTGGAAAAAAATGTTTTAAAAGGAAAAAGCTTAGATAAACAGCTTATAGGCAACTTCTTTTCCACAATACACAATATGAAACCCTGTGATGTGTATAAGCAAAAAGGTTTTAAATTTCCTGATAGATTCTATCCTAAGAAAATTGGTAAAAAAGGTAAATAATTCCTATTAAATATGATCTCTAAAGTTAAAAAATTAATATTAAAAAATCGTTCTAAAGTTAGAAAAAATGAATTCTCAAAACCTATTGTTGTAGTGTCACGTTCTAATAGAAACATTTTAGCACAAGTCGTTGATTTTACTTCAATGAAAACAGTTTTTACTTACAATACAAATGGAATAGAGAAAATCTCAAAATCTCAAAAATCTGAAGAAGCAGCAGTAAAAATCGCAAACTATCTTAGCTCTATTAAGGTTGATTCAGTGATATTTAACAGAAATGGTTATAAATATCACGGAAGAGTTAAAACATTCGCTGAAGCCCTAAGAAATAAAGGTATTAAGATATAACATTATGTCAGATCAAATTATAAACAACTCTCCAGAAAAAAAATCTCCTACACCAGATTTCTCTCAAAAAAAACGATTTCAAGATAAAGATCAAAGAAGAGCAAGTCTTCGTGCTAGAAAAGATTCTAGTAAGCGAAGAGGCGGTAAAAATTTTAAAAGAAAAGATGAAAATCCTGAAATGGATAGTAAAGTTATTGAGGTTCGTAGAGTAACTAGGGTTGTTAAAGGTGGTAAAAGAATGAGATTTTCAGCACTAGTAGTAGTTGGTGATAAAAAAGGAAAAGTTGGTATTGGCCTTAAAAAAGGATTGGATTATCAAGACGCTGTAAACAAAGCAACCAGAAGTGCTAAAAATAATATTTTAAATGTAGAAATTAATGAATCAGGCTCTTTAAACTACGCTTCTTATACTAAACACAAATCTTGTGAATTATTCATCAAGCCTGCCAACAGTGGTACGGGGATTATTGCTGGAGGATTTTTAAGACCAGTACTTGAATTGGTTGGTGTTAAAAATATCTACTCAAAAATTACAAGAAGTCGAAATAAAATTGCAGGAACCCAAGCAGCTTTTGCAGCACTAAGCAAGTATTCACCAAAATAAAGATTATTATATATGTCTATTGATTTAATTAAACAAGTTCGCGAAAAAACAGGTCTTTCCTTAAAAGATATAAAGTCTGCCGTTGCTGAATTAAAAACTAGCTCTGTAGATGAAGTTATTGATTATTTGAGAAAACAAGGTTCTTTAAAGAAAGATTCAAGAAATGATAGAGTTACTAGTAATGGTAAAATATTTACTTATGTACACGAAGGAAGAATTGGTGTTATGCTAGAAATTAAATGTGAAACAGACTTTGTTTCAAGGTCAGATGTTTTTGCTGCTCTTGGAGATGATTTAACCCTTCATATTGCTGCTTACAAACCACTTTACGTTTCTAAAAATGACGCACCCTCTGATTATATTGAAAAAGAACTCGAAATTGCCAAAGCTCAATTAATTTTAGAAAAAAAACCAGAAGCAATGATTGAAAAAATTCTAGAAGGAAAGAAGAACAAGATTTTAGAAGAAAACGCTCTTCTCAGCCAAGCTTTTATAAAAAATATGGATATGAAAGTAGAAAACAGAATCGCTGAAGTTTCTCAATCAACTGGAGAAAAAATTGAAGTAACCAAATTTGTAATTTACACCCTTAGTTAATATATGAAGCATTTTAATTTAGAAATTCAACACAGATCTATAACTGGAAACAGTGTAAGAAAAATTCGCCGCACTGGCTCGATTCCAGCTGTTATCTATAGTAAGTTTGTAAAACCTATAAATATTCAATTCAACTTAAATGCTTTTATTAAGCTTTTTCGTCAATCTGGAAAAACAGGTGTTATCGATTTAAATGTAGAAAACAATACTTATCCTTGTCTTGTTCATAAAGTTGATGTAAACCCTGTTACAGACTTACCTAGACATGTAGATTTTTTGGTTGTTGATCTTACAAAAACAACAGAAGCAACTGTGCCTATCGTATTTGTAGGAGAGTCAAGCAAGTCTTCTGGGGGAACTCTTATTAAACAATTAAACACATTGTCGGTAGAAGCTCTTCCTGAAAAAATCCCTCATGAAATCAAGGTAGATCTTTCCGTCTTAAAAGAAATTGGAGATACGCTGCTAGTTTCTGATATTGCTTCTAATAATGATTACCAAATAATTTCCGAAGGAGACTCAGTTATCGCGATATTAGCTGAAGAAGATAAAGAAGTAGTAGATCAGCCAACTCCAACTGCGGAAACTGTTGCAACTGCTGCTGAAACCCAAACAACTAAATAATTTATAAAATATGTTTTCATTAAGTAATTTACCTAGAACAGTCCAAAAAAAAACCAAGAGAATCGGTAGAGGTGGTAATAGGGGAAAAAATGCCGGAAAAGGTAACAAAGGTCAGAACAAAAGAGCGGGAGCAACTAGAATTGGCTTCGAGGGAGGTCAAAAAACTATCTTAAAAAGAACCCCTAAGGTAAAAGGATATGGGTTTAACCCAATAGTCGATAAAAGCCTAAAAGTACTTACCTTAAGTGCCATTGAAAAATACTTTTCAGACGGCGAAACAGTAAGTATGGGAACTTTATTAGAAAAAAAAGTAATTGACGAAAAAATAAAAAATGTGAGAATCATTAACACAGGCTCACTTACCAAAAAAATAAAAGCTGAAAAAAATGATGCTATTTATTTAACAAAAAGTGTTGTTAACATACTTAATTGATGAAAAAGGGTGTGTAGCTCAGTTGGTTAGAGCACCTCACTGATAATGAGGAGGTCACTGGTTCGAGTCCAGTCACACCCACCAACAAAAATTAATTATTATTACTTAAATTATTATGATTCAAAAAACCACAGTTTTATATCCTTCTATAAAATCAAACCTTCAAACTATTGCTGAAAATAACTATTTATTTAGCATTGAACCATTGTTACCTGGATATGGGCACACTTTAGGAAACTCATTAAGAAGAATTTTACTTTCTTCTGTTCCTGGTTACGCTGTAACAAGAATTAGAATTAACGACATAACTCATGAGTATCAATCAATCGATGGCGTCGTCGAAGATGCGATGAATGTTATACTTAACCTGAAATCTCTTCAAACAGTTATTAAAACCGATGAAGACGTTGTTACAATTAACTTGAGTAAGTCAAAAGCGGGAGATGTTACAGCTAAAGATTTTACTACAAGAGGCAAAGTCGAGATAGTTAATCCTGATTTATATATTTGTCATTTAAGCAAAGATATAGATTTGAATATTGAAGTTGAAATTAGAAAAGGTTTCGGATATTTATCTACAGATAAAATAGATTTTGCGGGCAACTTAAATCCACAAGATATTTTAGTAGATGCCTTGTTTTCTCCCGTAACAAACGCTTCTTTAAAAGTTGAGAAAACTCGTGTAGGAGAAAGTACGGATTTTGATAAGCTAGAAATAAATTTTAGTACAAATGGAAGTCAGAGCGGTCAAGATATTATTGTTTTTGTTTTGGATTTTATTAACGATCTTTTTAAACAAATTCAATCTGGAGTAAGCTCTAGTTCATCTACACCTAGTAAAAATGTAAGCAAGGCTGAAGAAAAACCACAGGAGGTTGCTAGTAATATTAATCTAGATGAAGAAATTTTGGCTATTTTAGAAAAAAACGGTATATATACAAATGAAGATTTAAAATCTAAAGTTGATGAATTAGATGACTTTTCTGGGATGACTAAAAAAAGAATTGAAAAAATAAAGAATTATCTTGAAACTCTTTAGTTAAATATGGTAAACATTGATTGGACAAAGCTATCTAAACTTGAATACTGGTTTGAAGGGGTTGGTGGCAGCAGTTCTATAACACCTCCAATTGAACAAGGTTCTTGGTTTTTCTGGTTTTTCTTGTCATTTTTCACTATCATTTTTGGCTTAGGAATATTAATTAAACTCTATAAATCTTTTATAGGAGAAAATCACCCCTTACAGAATCGTTTAGACCTTTGGGGTAGTAACATTATAGGAATTGGGTCTGCAGGAATTGCCTGGGTTTTATTACGTCAGCTTAGTATTGGTCTTTTAGGCGCTAGGTTTTGGTTGTTTGCTTTATTAATCTGGGGGTTAGTTATTTTATATTTTACAGTCAGATATTTTATTTTATATTTTAGAATTGAATTAGCTTACTACAATAAGTTCGGCTCTTTACCACTATTTAAAGAAAAAACTAAATAAAAAATTTAAATTAACAAGTTTCAATCTAAATTATTTGCTATCAAAAATTATTAAATTAACCAAAGAATATTTTTTGACAAACTAGAATACACTAACTTGATTTAGATATTGAATTTTATAATGATTTTTCTTAAAAAAGTTTCTTTAAAAAAGAATCAAAATTTTAGCGTTTATAGTGATAATCGTAAAGAACTTGGATTTTTACCGCAGCTTGTACTTTTTTTATGTATTGGAGTCGGTATTTATATTTTTTGTAGTTATTTTAATATTTTAGCTTGGGCTTTACCAGAGTTTTCAAACTCTAATCCTCCCAAAAAACCTGAAGAATATGTCTCTAAGAGTAGTTTAGTTAGTAAAAACAATCCTACTTACAACTTTGAAACAGAAGAAAAAGAAGTTGTTTCTGAGAGTTTAAACGTAACTATTTCTGGAGTTTTATGCAATTTGAAATTTACAAGTAAACCTGCTGAAGATATAATCTTGCTCACACAAAGTGATCAGCAAGGTTTTTGGCTAACAAATAATTGTGGCAATTTAAAAATGATTCAAATTTTGCAATCACGTGCAGATCTTGTTAATATCAATAATCGCGAAGATGTTTTGTTTAAAAATTTGAAAGGTGAACTAAAAGCAGTTATTTATTTTGAGTCTAAAGCTTCAGACTTAACAATAGATAGTTTTAGCCAGGAATTAATCAGACCAGTTTTTCCGGATGAAATAAAGTACTCACAGGCAACCGCTTCGGATCTTGTAGAAGTAGATCAAGATATATTTTATCTACAAGGGGATTGTCAGGATTTTGCTAAAAATCAGTGTCAATTGTGGTTAAATCAAAAAGGTGTTCAAAAAGATCTCTTATTTACAGATTTTGAAAAGCTTAAAGGGACGTTGGAAAAAGAATACAAAATCCCAATAACTAATTTTAGATTTGCTAAAAATCAAGACAGTTACCCAAGATCTCTTAGTCTAATCAGTAATTTGGATGATCAAAAGATGGTTTTGATTCGCTTGGAATTAACCAACAATCAAATTATCCAAAATCTTTTAATTGATTCTCTGAAAGATAGAAGCTCTTATCAAAAATATAATCGTTAGCATAAAACTTGACTAATCTATAATTTTTATAGCTAATTGAGATACATTCGGGGATCGTCTAGTGGTAGGACAACGGGTTTTGGTTCCGTTAACCGGAGTTCGACTCTCTGTCCCCGAACCAAGAAATAAAAAAGTAAAATTAACTAAAAAATATTAAGCCAAACCAAAGGTTAGTTAGATGAAGATAATTTTGAGTTTAAAGAAATCCCATAAATATATAAAAAATAATAAATTGATCGGAATTATTTTAACTATTTAAGTAAGAGGCTGTTTTTAACTTAGAATAAATGATAGGTAAGAATGCTTGTTGATTTAGAAAATTCTTCCTAATTAAGTTTAGTCTTGTAGCTATCTCGACCTTTTCTCTTAAAATTGACTACAATTGTTTGAAAGTTTACCAGCCAGGACTCTAATTTTAATATCCTTGCAGGAAATCTAAAACTTTAGTTTAATACCAAATATTATGCCTAGAATAGGAATTTTAAACGGCGGCGGAGACTGTCCAGGGTTAAATACAGTTATTGACTCTGTTGTGAGATCTCTAAAGCAAGATTACGATGTCCTTGGTTTTTATAAAGGTTTTGAAGGCCTTTTAGAAAATAAATATATCAATTTAAGGGCAAATGAAATTAATCGATATAAGTTTGCTGGAGGAACTATTTTAAAAAGTACTAACACTGGTAATTTTGCTGGTAAAGTCGGAGAGGGGGAGAGTAAAGATTTGGATTCTAAAATTGTAGAGCAGACAGTTAAACACTACAAAGAGCTGGAATTAGAATGTTTGGTGGTTTTGGGTGGAGATGGAACCCTCAGCGCTGCCTATCAACTGCAAAAAGCTGGTTTAAATATCATTGGGATACCTAAAAGTATCGATAACGATTTGTATGGAACTGAACTAACTTTTGGATTTTTAACAGCTGTGGACATTGCTACAGAAGCTCTTGATAGGCTTGAAACTACTGCAATCAGCCACGACCGAGTTATGATTTTGGAAGTTATGGGCAGACATTCTGGTTGGATCGCTTTATACAGTGGTTTGGCAGGAGGAGCAAACGCAATTTTAATTCCTGAAATCCCTTTTGATTATCAATCTTTATCAAATTTAATATCAAAAAGAGCTGCTGAAGGTAAAACACACACTTTAATAATTGTTGCCGAAGGAGCTAATTTTAAAGACAGTAAGCAAGTTAAAACCAACTCTGGTGGAAAAAGTAGCGAAGTTTTGTTGGGTGGAATAAGTGAAGAAATTGCTAAAAATTTAAACAGGTTAGGTATAGATGCCAGAGCAACCAGGTTAGGGCATATTCAAAGAGGGGGAAGTCCAAATAGTCGTGACCGAATTTTAAGTATGCAAATGGGAGCATATGCTTCAGAAATGGTTAGAAATAAAATTTATTCTAAAGTTGTGGTTTATCAAAAAAGTGAGCTAGATACAGTCCCGCTTGAGGAGGCTGTTTCCAAACTAAAGCTAGTTGATATTGAATCTGCTAGTTTCAAACTATGTAGGGTTTTGGGGATTAGCTTCGGGGAATAAATGTTTGGCTTTACTTGTCTAATTTTAAGCTATACTCAAACCTAAATTAAAATGTATAGCCAAACCACTATTAAACTAGACACTTGTTTGCGTAACTCGTATTCTAAGTCTATTAGATTAAAAAGATTTTAAAGCTCAAACAGTCCTCAACTGCGTTGTCTATTTTAACTACTGATTGGCTATACAAGGAAAAGAGTGCAACTGTTTGAATGGAGTGAGTTGTGTATGCTTTGAGTGTATATTTTAGTGCGGGTTTGGGTATAAAATACGATTAGCTATTTATCCATATCAACTAAAATCATAGCCTAATTCAAACCTAAGCAGACTTTGCTATTTTGACCCAACCCAACTTCAGCTAAACAAATTACTTACAACTATCCAAAGCTTTTTCCAAATATTTACTGACGCTCGTTTGGTAAAAATATCGTAATTTTGGTTTTCAATTTCGCTTAAAATTCCTGAATAAATTTTGCTAGCAAGTTTGGCTGTCTTTTGCCCTTCTTTTGATAAATAAATAATCCCCAGAGAAGATTCAGAATACAAATCTCTAGCTTTTTGAATATAAAATTTTAAAAATTCTTGTAGTGCTCCATTGTTTTTTTTGGTTTCTAAATCTACTAGAGAATAACCAAACCTTTCTAAATCTTTAAGAGGTAAATAAATTCGATCATTTCCAAAATCCTCCCAAACATCTCGTAAAATATTAGTTAGTTGCATTGCTAAGCCAAGTTTTTCAGCATATAATAAAGCTTTTTGGTCACTAAAACCCAACAGGTGAGTCATCATTAAACCCGGTACTGAAGCCACCAAGTAGCAATACTTTTCCAACTCCTGATAGCTTTGATAACGATTTTTACTCAAGTCCAATTTCACACCATCAATCAAGTCAAAAGCTAATTTTTGAGGAATTTGATATTTGCTGCAAACCTGCACAAATAAATTTAAAATTGGATTGTCTGAAAGATTTTTTTCAAATGCTTCTAAAGTCATTTTTTGCCACAAATTCAAAGCTGCTTTTTTAGTTTTTAAATCAACCTCTAAATCGTCAGCTAAAAAGTCAGTTTGCCTGCAAAAAGCATATAAACCATATGTATCATTTTTCTTTTCTTTCGGTAAAAATCTAGCTGCAAAATAAAAACTTTTGGCATAATCTTGGGTAATTTTTTTAGCTAATTCCTGGGCATCTTGATACGAATATTTTTCAACCAACAAGTCTATCGCTTTTTGTGCTTCTAACATAAACTAGAAATTATTGATTCCGGTGATGATTTTTGTAAAGAATTGACTATTTCTCAAACTTAAGACTTAGAAATCAAAGACCAAAAATTAGGCATTCGTAGCCCTAAGAGCAATTAAGGTGTGTTATGAATACTAATAAACAAGATTTCCATTTAACTTCTATCTTTGATCCCAAAAAGATAAATAGACTTGACTTGATGATTCAAGATATTATTGATAGTCCAGGAAATTTCAAGGTTGATTGGCTTATCCACAATAAATGGATTGCTGTACCAGTTGAAAGTGCTTCTCATTTTAATAGAAGTGATACTGAGATAATATCTCATGCTCTACAAACTATTAATTGTGCATATTGTTTCGCTATAGCTACAGAACCATTAGCCAATTTTAACCGTTACTTCCAGGTGTCTACAACAAGCGAGGGTTTACTCACTTTTAGTAAGCAATGTAGTCATTTTAACTTTGTTCTCATTCCTGAAGATTTGTCTTTTGCTATTTTATGCACAGTTTATGATTACTATGTTGTTGCTGGTTCTAGTAAATTTGTGGAACAAGTTGTTGGAGGAAGTATTGAGGTAGCAAGAACAAGATTTAATAAATTCGCATCAGATGATTTTTGAAAGGGAGATTATTAGAAGTTGCTCAAAAATATAAAATAACTTAAATCTTTAAAAAGTGAGTTTTGAACCAAAATTATTTTCGCCCAAACAAATTGAAGATCTACAAAAAGCTGGATTTACTGGACTCTATGAACTATTAAACTATTTTCCAATCAAGCTGGAACAAATTGAGCCATTAGATAAAACAGAACTTATTGATTCTAATAAACTTTATTTGTGGCAGGCAAGACTTATTAGTAGTGAACTGCGAGCAGGTAAAAAGCCCTATTTTTTGTTAAACCTAACCGACGGGCAATCCCAAAAAACTGTTTATCTTTTTAGTAACGCCAGATATTTGCACAGTCTTTTGCAAGTCGGCAGTGAATTTCAAGTGATTCTAAAATACAAAGATCCTTTTTGGACTGTGGATAAAATTGCAACTAGCTCACCATACAAAATTACTACCGATTTTATTCTTGGAAAAGCACAAATGCAGAAGTATTTAATACCTAAATATACTCGAATATTGGCTTTAACTTCGCCTAGATTTAATCAAATTTTTCGCAAACTTCCGGCTTCAGCTTATCTTTTAGATTTTACTGGCTTGATTCCTAAAAATAGTAATTTACCTCAAAAAATAGACCTAACTAAAATCCATAAACCCAATTCCGAGGCAGAATTCTGGCAAACTAAAAAAGATTTTTTAAAGATCAAAGTTTTTTTGCAAATGGTAACCTTAAAAGCCTTACAAGACAAAAGTGAGCAGCTTAAAGCCCGAAAAGGAAAACTAGATTTGGAATTTCTAAAAACAATTAGTAGCAATTTACCTTACCAACTAACCCTCAGTCAAAAAACTGTAATTTGGGATATTTTAGGCGTGATTTGTGGGTGAAAGAATACTTTGAATAAACCTTCTTGACCATTGACTTTTTTTGTTACTTTGTTGGGGTAAATGACTTTGAGGGGTCTTCGAAAAACAACCTTCATCGACTTATTTGACGGTATCGGAGGTTGTAAAGCTTATTATGACTTATTTTGAACAGTAATTGCTCGAGTCTAAAAAAGATCTAATGGTGAGTATCTGTGTGGAGTTGGATTAAGTTATAAAAATATGTCTGATAATATATTCTATAAAAATTTAGAAAATATAATAAAAGAAAATAAGCTGGAAGAGCTAAATGCTACACAAGTCTTTGAGAGTATTGTATATATGCGATCTGCATATGATTTGTTTTTCTTTTCAAAAAATTCTAATTCTAATGAGGATGAAGTATATTTGTATGAACTGGATTTAGTAATAATGGTAATTTTTAATCTTCTTAAAATATTAATTACAGATTTAAGCGAAAAGAAATTAATAATTTATTACGAAGATAAAGAAAAACCCTTTGGAGTTGTTGCAATTAAATTAGTTGAATTTTTAATTCATGATATAATTACAATGAGAAATTTGTTTGCTCAAGGTTTAGAAAATCAATTTTTAGTTATCTACAGAAGTTTTATAGAGAAATTAAGCATATTTTATTTGTTTATGTATGATTATGATTTTGCTTTAATTTATGCTTTTAATCCTGATAATTTAGAAGGTAGAAAATTGTATGAGAAATTCACACACCCATCACAAGTTAAAAATAGAATAGTAAATAATCTTAAACAAATTATTGATGAAGAAAATAAATCTGGTAGAATTTATGGAAGAAGTGATAAATTCGTATATCAACATTTAATGGACACAGAGAAATCGAGAAAATTTTTATACACCCTCTGTAACAATTTTACTCATTTTTCAGATGGTAAATCTATAATGGAGTATCATTTACAAGAGGATGATGAAGGTAAGGTAGCCTTTAAAATAGGCACTATTGCAAATAAAAAGTATGAAACTCAAAGTTTTAGATACCATATAAGAGCTCTTTTAGAACTATTATATTTCAACCAATCTATGATAATGGACACTTTTCAAAACAGAGCTACAACACCAAAGCTAACATTGACACAACTACCAAGATTGATTGTTGGGTATTTACATATCCTAATTGATAGAAATTACAATAATAGAGATATCTGACTATTTATTTAGATTTTAAAAAAAATCGCCCATGCCTATCATTAACCTAACCTCACTTGCTACCAACCAGACCATAAGAGAGAGGTTTAATTTACCAAAAGAAAAATATACAGCGATTTCAAATCTGATAAAAAAATGCCTCGAGCTTAAACTCATAAGAAAGTTTGATCCAGATAATAAAGCTCCAAGATATGAAAAATATGTCCCATTATGGGCTTAAATTTAATGTCAAAAGTAAAACTATTTTTACCAAAAATTACTTTATAGTTTATTAAATAGAGGTTTTTTAATGTCAAAAGTAAAATTATACAATCTTAAACATACCCGTTTTTTAAAATTCTGCAAAAAAAATTAGATAAAAATTAACTCACCATGCCCAAATTCCTAAACCCCAGCACGATTTTTTTATTTTTGCTGACTTTGAATAAACCTTCTTGACCATTGACTTTTTTTGTTACTTTGTTGGGGTAAATGACCTAAGTTTTAATTATGCAAAAATATACTATAAATCAATATTCAGTTCAAAGCCTGCTAACTTGGGTAATAGACGGTGAAATTGCCATTCCAGAAATTCAACGACCTTTCGTGTGGAAAAGCTCTAAAGTTAGGGATTTAATTGACAGTTTGTACCAAGGTTATCCAGTTGGTTATATCATCTCTTGGAAAAATCCAAGTGTAAAATTAAAAGACGGTACAACCAGTGAAGGTAAAAAAATTTTGATTGATGGTCAACAACGAATTACCGCACTTACTGCAGGTCTTCTTGGTCAATATGTATTAAACGATGAATATAAAAAAGTAAAAATCCAAATCGCTTTCAACCCCCAAACCGAAGAATTTGCTACTCAAACTCCAGCGATTATTAAAGATAGCTCTTGGATACCAGACATTAGTGAAATTTTTAAAAATAATATTAGCTTAATTGCTCTAGTGCGAAATTATTTAAGCCAAAACCCTGAAGTTGATGAGGTAAAAATAGAAAAATCTTTAACAAATCTAACAAACTTAACTCAAAAACAGATTGGTATAATCGAATTAGTTTCAGACCTAGATATAGAAACTGTAACTGAAATTTTTATTCGTATTAACTCGGCTGGCGTTGTGCTTTCTCAAGCTGACTTTGCCATGAGTAAAATTGCTACAAATACTAAATATGACGGAATAAATTTAAGAAAAGCGATTGATTACTTCTGCCATATTTTCAAATATTCCGACTATCTACAGCACATTTTAGATAACGATTTCGAATTTATCGAAACTGAATATTTATCAAAATTAACTTGGTTAAAAAATGCTAACCAAGATTTGTATTCTCCTGATTACAACGATGTGTTAAGAGTTGCTTTTACGGTAAGTTTTAACCGTGGAAAAATTGCTGATTTGGTTAGTTTGCTTTCTGGTAGAAACTTTGAAACCAGAACTTTTGAAGAAGAAATCGCCGAAAAATCATTTGAAAAATTAAAAGAAGGAGTTTTACAATTTATCAATCAAACTAACTTTGAAAGGTTTGTAATGATTCTCAAATCTGCTGGATTTATTGATTCCAAAATGATGAGGTCTCAAAATGCTGTTAATTTTGCTTATATTTTATATCTCAAGCTTATTCAAACTAAAGAAAATTCAACTAAAATTGAAAGCTATGTTCGCAGATGGTTTGTGTATTCAATTTTAACGGGAAGGTATTCAGGATCACCAGAATCGATGTTTGATTTTGATATTAAACAAATTGAAAAAAGAGGTATAAAAAATTATTTGCAAGAAAAAGAAAATGGAGAATTATCTGAAGCTTTTTGGTCAGCCGAGTTAATTTCTAAATTGAATACTTCAGTGGCTAGTAGTCCATATTTTCATATTTTTATTGCCAGCCAAGTTAAAAATAGAGATAAAGGTTTCTTATCTAAAGATCTTTTAGTAGCTGATATGATTACTCACAGAGGTGATATTCACCATATTTTTCCTAAAAATTATTTGCAAAAAACTGGCTTTGATAATCGTGGAGACTACAACCAAATTGCCAATTATGTTTATGCTCAAACCGAGATAAATATCAAACTTTCCAACAAATCTCCAAGAGAATACTTTGATTTAATCAAAACTCAAATTCAAGATAAAACAAATTTAATTACAGGAATTCAAGATCAAACGGAATTAGAGCAAAATCTAAAACAAAATGCAGTTCTATTTGATTTGGTTAATATGACAGCAGAAAACTACCAAGATTTTTTGGAGGCGAGAAGGGCTTTGATTGCTGAAAAAATTAGAGATTATTATTTTGGATTATAATATCACCTAAACTTATTTATGAAATATACGATCGCAAAGAAAAGCTTAGAAAATCAAGAAAATTGGCTGATTATTAAAAATATTTTTTGAAAAAAGCTGAAACTAAAGACTAGCCGGTAATGTCCAAATTCCTAAATCCCAGTACAATATTTTTGTTTTTGCTGACTTTGGATAAACCTTCTTGACCATTGACTTTTTTTGTTATTTCATTTCATTAAATGACCTTGAATAAAGTTCAAAAAACAACCTTCATCGACCTTTTCGCTGGAATTGGTGGCTTTCACTTTGCCTTAGACTCACTTGGATTTGAGTGTGTGTTTGCTAGTGAAATTGATGAAAAAGCTAGAATAACTTACGAAGCTAATTTTAAAGATATTTCTCCTAAACTTTTTGAAGGAATCGGACTTCCACTTTTTAATAAAGACATCACCAAAATCGACCCAAAAGATATTCCAGATCATGATATTTTGTGTGGAGGTTTCCCGTGTCAACCTTTTAGTATAGCAGGACACCGTAAAGGTTTTGAGGATGTTGGTAGAGGTGATTTGATTTTTAATATAGTAGATATTATAAGGGTGAAACAACCAAGAGTAGTCTTTTTGGAAAATGTAAAAAATCTTTATTCCCAAGACCAAGGTCAAACTTACCGATACATTAAAGAATTAATCCAAAAACAAGGTTATTTTGTGAAGGAAAAGGTGCTAAATGCTAGTAATTTTGGCTTGCCAACCGCTAGAGAAAGATTGTATATTTTAGCTTTCAAAAACAAACTAGATTTTGATCAATTTGAATTTCCTGAAGGTTCAAAAAAACCAGTCAAACTCTTAGATTTTTTAGAAAATGAAAACACGCAAACTCAAAAATATGAAATTATTCGTGATGACATTACTCTAAAAAATATTGAGATTAAGCCTGATATTTTTGGTAATTTCCCACAAAAAACAATTCAAATAGGTAAAATCAACAAAGGCGGGCAAGGTGAGCGAATTTATAGCCCTTTTGGACATGCAATAACTTTATCAGCTCATGGTGGTGGAGCAGCAGCTAAGACAGGAGCTTATTCTATAAATGGAAAAATCCGAAAACTCACTCCCCGAGAGTGTGCTAGAATCATGGGTTTTGGAGAAAATTTCAAGATTCTGGTTTCTGATTCCGAAGCTTACAAACAATTTGGAAATAGCGTAGCAACAGCAGTCATAAAAGCAATTACCCAAAACATTTATAATATTTTAGAACCTAAAAATCTATGCCAAACTCAAAACACACAGCAAATTTTGGCTCAACAATTGCTAGAAATGGCTTTTTAAACGAGGAGACTGTTTTACAGAAATTCAATAATTGGGAAACTGACTCCGAAGCCCAAAAATGCTTACAAATTATGGGTTATGCTTTGGAAGAAATAGAAAAAGTTGTGGCTTTAAAAGTTGCTGGGAATTATAAAACTGATGTCCAGATTCAGATAAAAGTTTTTTTGAAAAATCTTATTGACGAACAAAATTTGAGCATAAAATTGGTAAGCAATCCAAGTGGTTTTAACCAAGTAGATAAAAGATGGGTAGATAAGTATGTAGAGTTTTGGAATATTCCCGAAACGATTACCCAAACATTAAAACTATACACCGGAGAACTACCACCTATCAAGCAAGATGTTAGAGATCAAAGACGAATGTTTTTTGATGAAATAGATAACTCAAAAGTTCAAGAAATGGTTAAGTTTTTTGAGGAAAATAAAATTTTGATTGTTTCTGATATTCTTAAAGGGAGGGGTAAATTTTCAGCAGATTGGATGCTTGTGGTTTTGAATGTGGAGGAAGAAACAAGTTGGACATTGAAATCTATCAATGAAGTGATGAATATTTTTGGATCAGGAGAAGTTTTAATTACAAAACAAGGGAATCTTAAAATTGGTAAAATTGGAATGCAAAGAAAGGGTGGAGATGGTGGTAGAGAAACAGCTAAAATGCTCCAGTTTAAAATCAATCCAGTGGAACTATTAAAAACTGATGATGTAAAGCAAATTTCACCCGTGGAAAGACAAAAAGTGGATGAGGGTTTAGTTAATTTAAAAAATGGAAAAGTAGTTTCTTTTGATTCTAGTACTGAAATGGCAAATTATTTTTTGAAAAAAGCTGAAACTAGAGACTAACCCACCATGTACAAATTCCTAAATCCCAGCACAATTTTTTTATTTTTGCTGACTTTGAATAAACATTCTTGACCATTAACTTTTTTTGTTACTTTGCTTGGTTAAATGACTTTGAGTAGTCTTCGAAAAGCAACCTTTGTCGGTATTGAGGATTTTCACTTTTTCCTTCATTCACTTTAGTATGCACTTTAACCGCTATATTTTTGATTTATATTTACAAGCCTCTGAAGGCAAAGAAAGCCTGAAAATTTGGACGGAGTTTTTGGACTGGGAAAAATGGGATAATTTGGATTTTGAAATTTTATTAAAACAGATTAATTCTAGCTTGGTTTTACCTATAGTTTCTACTGAATTTAGGATAGAAAATATTAAATTGAAAGAGAACAAAATAAACTCAAACGATAGTTTTAAATTAAAATTTACAGAAATCAGAGAAGAGCTATTGACATTACAAAAAGATGGTTTTTTTGATAAGATAGAAACAAATGACTTAAAGAACTCTCCAGATTTTAACAAAAATCTATGGCTAGAAGTATCTGATGAGTTGCTAGCAGAAGATAAAACTGATAGGGCTATTTTAGAAGAAATTCAGGATTTGTCTGTATTTTTAAACATTTTTAATCCTCACTTTTTCTTTCCATATTTTTTTGTATCACAATTTTATTTGATCGAAAATTTGTTCAGAGAATTCGATTTAGTTTTACCAACTTTACCAAAAGTAAGAGATTACAAAGCTCGTCTAAATTATTACTTTGAACTATGTGAAGTTTCGTATTATTTTAGGCAGGAAAATGAAATGAAACCAGCTGAATTTTTGGCTTTTTTGTATGGTTTTTGTGGTAATTTTATTAAACCAAAGCTAGAGGAAAGTGAAAAACCTTTGAGAGTTTGGATTTTGAGAGGGAACAAGGCAAGTTATGTTAATATAAAAAATAGTAAAATTGCATTATGTGATCAGTCAAATATAAATGTAAAAAAAAGTGATTTAATTTTGTATTACTTTTGGAGTCCGTTGAGCAGTTTTAATATTGTTTGTAAGGCATATTCTGACGGCTTCTTTGATCCTTTTTCGTATTGGTCGTTTGGTAATTTAATTCGAGAAATAGAAGAAATTAAGCCTATTAGTTTTAAAGATTTACAAGAAGATATTTATTTTAAAAACCATAAACTAGTGAAAGCAAGATTTGGTAGGACTTCTTCAAATGAGTATTTGATAACAAATCAAGATTATAAAGAATTTAAAAGATTATTAAAATCCAAAAATCAAAATCAAGATATTCTACCCGAACTCGAAAGTGTGGTGATTGACACCAATTTAGACCTTCAAAATGAGCGAGATGTAGAAATTCAATTGCTAGATCCACTTTTAGAGAAACTTAGGTTTAGCCAAAAAGATTGGGTCAGACAATTACCTGTAAGAATGGGTAGAGGTGAGCGAAATTATCCTGATTATGCTTTGTTTGTTGATAATAAGAAACAACATGAAGAAACAGCCAAATTTTTGTGGGAAGCTAAATTTAGAATCCGTAACCAAAAAGAGCTACGAGATGCTTTTTTACAAGCCAAAAGTTATGCCAGAAGATTGAATAGTCGAGTTTTTGGGCTGTGTGCTGTGGAAGGTGTTTGGATTAGCACTTTAAAAAATCACTTTGAGTTTGAAAAAATAATTCATTTTGCTTGGAAAAGCCTAGAAGATCAAGAAAATTGGTTAATGATTAAAAAGGTTTTTGAAAAAAGCTGAAACTAAAGACTAGCCTGTAATGTCCAAATTCCTAAATCCCAGCACAATTTTTTTGTTTTTGCTGACTTCGGTGGTTATTTTGGTGAGTTTTTGGCAGATTCAAATCAACTTTCAAAATACTGATCTAGTTGATAAAAATCAGACTATTGAGATGCGTGTGGTAGATTCTCGCAAGGGATTTTTTGGAGCTACTATTTGGTATGTTTGGCACGAAAATCGAGTTTGGATGGCGGAAACTAAAGACAATTTGCAAATTGGTAGAGAATACAAAGTGCTGACCACCAAACAGATTTTTTCTAGTAAAAATGAAAAAGATAATTACGAGCTAAGTCTTGGAGTTGTGGGAAAGCTAAAGATTCAAAAAGTTATTAGCACCAATTTGAATTGCGATTGGTTGTGTTTGTTTATCGGCAGAACCAAAACTTTTAAGTTGTCTTTGGGTCGGATTTATGATCAAAGCTTTTGCCATGATTGGTATTTTGTGGTGGAATTTTTAGCTCCAAAAACTCTTTGTAGCGATATTTCAGCCCTTTCCAAAGGATTGATTTTGGGTGGTAGCGATGATTTTTCTAAGGTTGCTAAAGACGATCTAAAACGAGTTGGAATTATTCATATTGTAGTGGTTTCGGGTTTTCAGGTAGGACTTTTGGCTTCATTTCTGGAATATTTTGGAGCAAACAGCAAGCTTGGTAGGCACTGGAGATTTGGACTAGTTATTTTAGGCTTGATTTTGATGGTTGTTTTTGTCGGTTTTCAGCCGCCAGTTTTGCGTTCCATTTTTAGTCTGCTTTTAGCTAGAGCTAGCCTTTTGTTTTTTGGTCGTAAACTAGAAACTTATCGTGGTTTGATTTATAGTGCTATAATAATGTTAATTATTAACCCATTTTATCTTTTATCTCCCTCTTTTCAACTTTCATTTTTAGCTTCTTTTGGTTTGGTGGTAAGTCTTGATAGTGATTTTATCAAAACCAGTTGGCTAAAAAATTTCGCCGAAATATTCGTTGCTACAGTTTTTACTTTTCTTTTTACCATGCCTGTAATTGCTAATTTGGCTGGCAAAATATCGGTAGTTTCATTGATTACAAATCTCCTAATCTTACCGATAATTCCAATCTTAAGTGGTCTAAATTTGTTGATTTTTATACCTTTTGTGGGGCAAATTTTTGCTGCCCTTGTGGCTGTAATTCAAAGTTTGATGGTGTTTTTGATTCATGACGTCAGTGCCAATTTTCCACCACTGGAGATTTCTGAATTTTCTGGTTTAGAAGTTATCATTTATTATTCATTACTTTTACTGGTAAGTTTTTTGGCTAAAAACTATTTAAAGATTAAAAGCTTAAACCCAAAACTTACGGAATAGCTAAATCCTGAACAATTTCAAACAGATATGGCACACTTAGAATGGTAGAAACTAACTCATTCTACTATGCGAGATTCTCAGATTTCATACGTAGCCCAAGATAAATTTAAAATCATTCAGGATTCTCTTAAACGTTGTACAAACGACAAAGTCCTAAAATGAATGCTTATTTCGAAAGATTTAATAGATCAATTCAAGAAGAACTGACTAACTACAATTTATGACTACTTAGAGATGATATACAAGGGTTTAATCTAAAACTAATCTCATAATCAGACTTCTACAACAATTAAAGGCCTCATTTAGGCTTAAAGAAAGATATTGGACATTTATCTCCCCAGTGGAATACCTTTTGGTCAATGCCATCCAATGTGCGATATGTAGTAAAAGGGTACAATCCTCTTTATTAAAGTCTATTTGTAGTGTTGTTACTAAATTTGACCATTATAGCTAAAATATTGCGTAATCTTTATAAGGTTATTGTAATTTAAATTTGCCTACTGAGACTCCTTGAATATCTCTTAATGCTATTACCAAAGCCAATCCAATCATCAATAAAAATGTAGTGCTAATTATAGCTGCTTCTAGTTTTCGATTTCTTTTTCCAGTGATTTTGTTTATAGTTAAAATTACCCACCTCCCTCCATCTAAAGCTGGGATTGGTAATAAGTTGAATATAGCAAGACTAATTGATACAGCTGCCATTACATTTAAAATTCCAGTAACTCCACCTAGGGCAAAAATTTCTGAACCAACGCTACCTACAGCTATTGGGCCGCCGACGTAGTTAAGAGCTTCTTTATTTTGACCAGGGAATAGAGCTTTAATTATTTCCACCAGGTAAGAAGAAGTTTGCTCGGTTACTGAAACTGTTTGATCAGTTGCCATGCTAATTCCAACAATAGGATTTTTAGCTTTGTAACTAATCTCACGCAATATAGTGCTAACACCAAATATAACCTCTCCATTTTTTTCTTCGATTAAAACTTTTTTGACTTGGTACTCTTTGCTACTTTTAGATCTATACTCAACTTCTATTTCCTTATTTTTATTGTTTAAAACCAACTGTTTAAACTGATCTTGGCTTTTTATGTCTTTAATCTCTACACCTGCAAATTTATAAAGCTCGTCTCCGCTCTTCATACCAATCTCAGCAGCCTTACTACCTTCTATAATCTTAGAAGTTGCGTAATCTGATTTACTGCTTAGATTAGCTTTACTTTCAAGATTGTTTAGATTATCAATAGGGTAAAGAGTGTTGTTTACACCAAGGAAACTAAAAATTATCCAAAAAAGACTAAAAGCTGTTAGAAAGTTAAAAATTATCCCACCAGAAATAATAAGAGTTTGTTGAATCCAATTTTTATGAAAAAAAGTATTTTTAGAATCAATATTTTGATCGTATTCCCAATCAATCAGAGTAGCTAGTTGGTTATACATCTTTTCGTATTTTTCAGTTATTTCAACCTTCTGAGAGTCAAATTTGAGATCTGTGTTTTTAAAATTTACACTACCATTCAAAGCAGTTATAAGTAAAGTATATAAGAGCTTTACATTCCTATCATCATCAACTCCTTTTTCAGCAGCTTTTTCAAACCATTGCCACTGAGCATCGTATTCCAAAGAAGAGCTTTCCAAAAAGAACTTTAACTCTTGTCCAGTTAAAATTTCTTGAAAACGGCTTGGAACATAGTCTTCTCTGGCTTTTTTAGGATCTACTTTAGCAGTTTCGTAGGCTTCGTCAATTGCATCATTATCACCATGAATTCTTACAAAACCTCCTAAAAGTGGCCAATAAAATGACCAGATAGTTCCTTTCCAGCGAAAATAAAAAGTTCTTTTAGTTAAGGGTAATCCAATTGCATATTCGGGAATTTTTACTCCAAATAGCTTAGAGAATAGAAGGTGTCCAAGCTCGTGTAAAGCTACCAAGGGTACTAAGATGATGACAAACCAAAAAACGATACTGAGAATTTGAATTATTATGTTCATAAAAGGAATCTAAACCAAAGCATAATTGACTTTAAAAATCCTGTTGTCAAGCTAGTTTTATTGATTTAAAATAAGTAAATGAGTTTTTTTATACCTGGAAAAATAGTAACTCAATTTGTCTCCAAAAGAGGATTGAGCATAGTTTTACGATATCCAAAATGGGAAGATTTGCAACAATTGTGGGGATATATGAATACTCTTTCTAAAGAAGATATTTATCTTTCACTTTCAGGTGAAAATCTGAGTTTATTAGATGAAGCCGAGTGGTTGGCTCAAAAGTTTGTACAATTAGAAATGAGAAATAGTGTTGTTTTATTAGCAGTTGAAGAAGATAAGATAATCGGAGTTTGTAATGTTGATCGTAATTTTAACAACCGAAGTAGAGGTATGCATATTGGAACTTTTGGGATTTCTTTATTGGATAAATATAGGTCTCAGGGAATTGGCTACTTTTTTGCAAGACAGGTTATTTTGGAGGCAAAAGAAAAAATGAACGACCTGAGACAAATCCACCTTACTTTATTCTCAGAGAATCAAAATGCCTACAATCTTTATCAAAAACTTGGGTTTAAATTTTATGGAAAAGCCCCGCAAGCACTATTATATAAAGAAAATTTTCAAGATGAAATTTCAATGTATTTAAAAATATGAACTTTTCTGTACCCAATATAATTTTAGGACTAATTGGACTTGCTTTAGGCATTTGGATTACGTATTCAGCTTATAACATCAATCACCATATTTTATTTGCTGGATGGGTGGAGCGAAAGTTTGGACCTGGAACTGGCACTATTTTTTATCAGCTTTTAGGCCTTGCGATAGCTTTATTTTCGATTTTAGTAATGATTGGGATAGTAGATTTGTTTGGAGCTGCCTTTGGAACTAGTGGAAGATCATCAAATCAAAACAACCAAAATCTAGTTCCCAGTAATGGAGGAAATCAGAGAAAAATAGCAGACTAGGGATATTATAGAACCCATTTGAAAACTAATTCGAATAAAAAGCCATTAAATAGTTTTGCTTCTTCCAAGGGAAATGTCCGAAGGACAAGGGGTTTTATGGAACTTTAAAGTGAAGCTGAAACCCACAGTCCCGCTGGGACACAGAGCAACTGGCACTTTGGGTTTAATTTTAGGCAAAAGAAATCAAACAGGTTCTATACTCATTACACTACTATCACACAATATCAAAGATAAAAGATATTGGCGAGGTCTGTTTGAGCTTGAAGCTCTTTAGATTGGGGATATAAAGAGTTGATTTGTTTTACCAAGAGTCTAATTCAAATAAAGTTTTGGGTATAAACAACAAAAAACCAGCCTATCGGCTGGAATAAACTTAATTTATTTTTTTAAACTATTTTGGTTCTTCGATTTCTAACTCGATTCCTTTTTCCCTATCTTCTTTTAATTTAGAACTAACTTTGTCTTTTATCTCCTTAAATTTTTGAGATCCTTGGTTGTAGGCCTTCTCGGAATCTTGCTTAATTTTTTGACTGGCTTGCTTGACGCCATCAACTAATTTGTCACGATTTTCTTTACTACTAAATAATGCACCGAAAGTGGCTGCAATTATCGCACTAATAGTTGAGAAAAAGAAAATTTTACGGACTTGTTTTTGGCGCTGAATTTGTTTGTAGCGAGAGAAATATTTAAACATATACTTTTTGTAGATTTAATTTATTTTAAACCATATTAAAGCAGCTGTCAACAAATTTATTATTGCAATTTTACCGACATATCAGTTACGTTTTTGCAAGACTATTCAACAAAAATAAACTCTTCTAAGCCTTTTTATTTATACTAAACTTTTACTTTTAGAAACTTCTAGACTTACTTTAACTTTTGGTATCCAGGATTGAAGGTTTAAGATTAATAATCCTAGGAATATTTGTGAATCAGCTAAGTTCAAATAAAGAGATCCTAAGGGGAGATAATCTGCCACACTATTAAACATAACCTTTTCTACAAAATTGCTATACAATCCAGCTAAGATTAAAATAGCATAAACTGGAGTTTTGTGTAAAAAATCAAATTTAATAACTGCCCAGGTTGAAAAAAGCAAAATTAATAATGAAGAATAATATCCGAAACTATGACCGATTGGGGTTTGATTAGCAACGAAAAACAGACCCTGGTTTCTTAAATAGGACGAAATAAATAAGTTTATAACTACAATTAGGGCAACAAAAAAAACATGAGCTATTTCTATTCCAGTTATAAAATGGTTAAATTTTAAGCTGATCTTTTTCATTTAAGCTATTTTAGCTCATCTCTGACCTTTTGTAAAACCTCTTGTTGTTTTTTATCTAGATTTCTAGGCATTTTTACTTTTATCTCGACAAAATGATCCCCTTTAAGTTCTCGGTTGTTCAGTTTAGGCATTCCTTTACCTTTAAGTTTCAGCTTACTATCCGGGTTGGTTAGTGGTGGTAATTTCATTTCTACTTCTCCCCAAACTGTATATACGCTTAAATCTAAACCTAAAAGTAAATCAAAATAACTAACTTCTTTAACCGAATAAATGTCTTGTCCTTTTCTTTCTAGTTTGTTGTGACTGCGAATATTTACATTTAAGTACAAATCTCCAGCTTGAGAACCTTTATAGCCAGCCTCACCTTTTCCAGGAACTCTAATACGATCCCCAGAATCAACACCAACAGGAATTTTAACTTCAATATTTTCATTTTTTTGGTTATATCCTTTTCCTTTGCAGATATGACATTTTTCTTCGTAAATTTGACCAATACCTTCACAAGTTGGACACGAAACCTCTTGCTGCACAACACCAAAAAAAGTTTGCATTCTTTGATAAACACGACCACTGCCTTTGCAAGTTGGGCAGGATTTTACTTTACTACCTGGTTCATTCCCTTTACCTTGGCAATGCTCACAGCCGACTTTATGCTTGAGGTTAAAAGACTTTTCAATACCTGTAGCTGCCTCTTCTAGTGTTAAGTCTAAATCCATTTCTAAATCTATGCCTTTACGACGACTAGGATTTTTAGATGTACGAGAATTTTGTGAATTACCACTAAACCCGTTACCAAAAAAAGTTTCAAAAACATCGTTTAAATCTTCAAAAGGGCTACCACCAGTGCCACTAAAATCAAACCCTCTCCCATTAGAAAACCCTCCAAAATCTTGAGAGCCTCCTCCTTGCATATTGCTTGGGTCAACTCCGTGTCTATCATATTGAGAGCGTTTTTGGCTATCCCCTAAAACCTGATAGGCATTGTTTATTTCTTTAAACTTGGTTTCAGAATCTTTATCTCCGGCATTTTTATCTGGATGATGTTGGTGAGCTAACTTTCGATAAGCTTTTTTAATTTCTTCGTTGCTTGCATCTCTGGAAACACCTAAAATGCTGTAATAATCTTGAGCCATCGGTAAAATTTAATAGTTTTATTTTAGCAAACAAAAAGCCTATTTGCTAGAGTTGTCAACCAATCTCAGATAGGATTTTAGAAGTTTAAGTCGATTACAAAAACTCTTTGACATCTGTAACTTTTCAAACTAGACTAAGGCATTATGTCACAACTTAAAGATTCTGACTTCTTGCAAATACCTAGCCTCCAAGAAGAAAATAAAAGTTCTATAGATAAAATGCTGGAGAGTAAAAAAAGTGAATTGCAACAAAAAATTCTTAAGAATCCTAGAAAACATAGCTCGTCGGCTTGGGTGATGGTTTTTATTTTGATGATAACTTTAGTTGGTCTAGGAACTTTTACCCTAAATGAGTTAAAAAGAAGTAACGAATCTCTATCAGATATAAAACAGCAACAGGTAGCTGGAGTCAAAGATGTACAGGGTTTTAGTTACCCACCTATTTCAGGCTACGGTTTCACAATTTTGCCAAATCAAGTTGTTTCTGAAGGCTTTAAGCTTGATCGTAACACAGGGCAATCTAAAATTTTCCCTGGTAGAACATCGGTAACCTCTTCTTTTATTGCTGAGGAACTTAGAGATGGTAAAAAAATGAAATCTGGAATCGAAGTTGAAGTTTTGGAATATGATAATAAATATAATCAAGCTGATTTTACTGAAATTGTTAAAAAAACTTTACCGAGCAGTTTTGAAATAACTTCTAAAGATATTATTATTCCTAGAAGTTTTAAGATTTCTCGCATTGAAGATAAAGATAAAACTGGAGGAATTGTTTATTACACTGCAGTCACTACTGACAACTATTATATCATCAAAATTTACAACCAAACCAAAGATTATCAGGAATTTTTGAGTGTAAATAGATTTACTGAAAGTATTTTACAAAATTTGTATTTGAATTAGTAAATTTGGGATGTTATTTTTTGCCCCCGATATTTATAAACCAGTTGAGGGGATTTACACTAACCATTTTTTTAGCATGAGAGTGAGGAAAGGTGATGTTATTAAAATTAGTGACCTAAAAGGCAACTTTGCTACCACCAAAATTGAAGAAGTAAATAAAAAAGAGTTAAAAATTATTCATAGTTTGATAGAATCAAATTCTGTACCAAAATTCCCCGAAAAAAATCTTTTTCAAGCCGTGACTGACAAGCTTTATTTGGAAAAAATCATGGAGATTGCACCCCTCAGTAAAATTACCAAAATTTGGTTGTTTTTTAGCGACAGATCTACGGTTAAAAATATTCCACTAGAAAGACTAGAGCAGATTTTAGTTCGTAGTTGTTGCCAAGGTGAAATTGTCCAAATGCCTGAAATTGTGGTTTTAAATGAAGCTCAGTTTAAACAAACTCTTAGTGATTACAAGCCAATTGTTTTGGAAGGAAATCAGGATTCCAATGTAACTAACAATCCGCCAGCAAAATCAATTTTAGTTGGACCAGAAGGTGGTTGGAGTGTAAAGGAAAAGCAGGGTTTTGAATCGTTAGGTTTAAGTTATCTTAATTTGGGAGAAGTGGTTTTACCGGCTTGGTTAGCGGGTTTTAGCTATTTTGGGAGGTATTTTTACAATGTAGGTCTAAAATAACCTTGACAAATTTACTAAAGATTTGCCTGTTGAAATCTAGTTTTTTATTTGTTACCAAAATATGTTTAAATATAATCCGTTGAAAGAATTTACTGTTTTCAACTCAATCAATAAATTATCCTACCCAGTTAAAGCTTGTAGCTATTTTTTCAGCTTAGTTTTCGTTGTCTTAATTATTTTTGCAACGGTTTTAGCCCCAACAGCCCTAGCAGCTGGAAATGCACTTTTAGAAGATCCTTATGTAAAGGCAAATTTAGAACTCAGCAAAACTTTAATCAACATTGATTTTGACAGCCCTAAAACTCTGTTTGAAACATCTGAAATAGTTAAAGCTTTTGACTTAGAAAAAGATTCTACTTATCAAGTTAAAGTTAAAAATAATCCTGAATTACAAGCACAAATTCCACAAGATGATGCCTCAAAAACTGATAGCACTGTACTAAATTTATCGACATCTCAAACACCTTTAAATACACCTGAAATAAATAAATTATACCAAGTCATTCAAGTAAAGATAAGAACTAAAAATGTAAGCTCTAAAGTGAACGACTACAAGTCTAAAAATCCTGAAGCTGCCGTAGAAATTAGAGGGTTGAATCAAGATGAAAAGAAAGTTATCTTAGACCAAGCAAATTTTGAAAAGGAAACTATTAAAATCCAAAAACAAGACGCAATTGATACTCAAAAAGCTAAAATAGAAAAGGATAAAAGAGTAACGAAATTCAAAGAAGATCAAAAAGCTAAAAGAAAAGAGATTCAAAAGAAGGTGAAAGAAGGAAAATCTAGCGAGATTACGATAGAAGACGCCTATATTTTAGGTGAAACAGGGCAAGAATTTGGGGTAGAAGTTTTGCCACCCGAAAAAAAAGATCAACCAACAAAGTTAAGAATAGATGAAAATAAAGTTAAAAATTATAAAAAAGACAACACTGTAGTAGATAATATTTCTGAATTTTTTGAAGGTCTATTAGCTTTTGGTTCTGTTAAAGCTGAGGCTTTTACTCCAGAATTCTACAACACTGATGTTTATCACGCAACTCCAAAAGCTCATATGGGAACAGTTTTTGACTTATTTAGTGGAAATACTTCGAATGGAGCTACGATTGGTACTTGGGGAAAGCACAACGGCTGGAATCAGAAATATTATTTGTATTCGGATGACACAATAAGAATGGCTGGTAAGTGCTTGGACCTAAGTAACAACAGTGCATATAATGGAGGAAAAATTCAATTGTGGGATTGTAACAATAGCAATGCTCAAAAATGGACTTACGACACAGGTGGTAGAATTAGGTTGAGAGACAACTTTAATTGGTGCTTGGATAACGACTACGGAGGTTGGGGAGCTAAGCTTTATTTATGGCAATGTACGAGTAATACTGAGAAGTGGCGACCTAGTAATTTTGAGATGAGACTATATTCTAGAACTGGACCTTCGTCACCAGGGCATGAATGGGTGCAAATAGCTCAGTTTGATGATTACAATAATGTTGTGGCTAATACTAGTTATAGCATGTGGCCTGGTTCAGGCTTCCCCCTTTATGGTATTGATGACAACGATAGTCAAAACACAGAAACTAGCTACAGAGAAGCTAATGATAGATCGAGGGTAAATTGGCTAGATAATAGGTGGGTGAATCGCAGTGAAGATTTGAGAGATGGCTATGATGCAACTCAATATGGAGATTATCGTAACAATACTTCCTATTGGCTAAGATGGCTGCCCAGTTGGCAATACGATCAAATTAAAGATGGTGGGTACAAAATAGACCCTTATATTTATATAGTAATCGATAACTGTGCTACATATTCTACGGGTTTATGGCTAAAATACGGTGGTAGAAGTAGTTATTATAGTGCCTTTGCGGGTAGTTGGGTTAACATTTATGCAGAAATACCAGGTACTTTAACTGGTATAATGTACATCGATTATGGCTATTAGATAAAATTAAAATATGTTTCATCTAATAACACTCTTTCTCATTTTTGTATTTATCTTATTGTTAAATGATTTGAACTTTAAAAAGTGGTGGATTTTTTATCTTTTTCTGATAAATATAATTTTAGTATTTGTTTATTATTTAACCTATTTATTCGTTATAGTGGCAGATATTTGTAATCGCTTAGTTTGTGCAAGAATGTCACCATTATCTTTAGATTTTTGGATTGTTTTTCATATCGTACCGATAACTTTATTTCAGTGCTATTTGATACAAAAAATAATGACCGATATTAACGATAAAGAAAGAATAAAGATAGTTGCAACTTACTTTGGATTAGTCTTTTTATCTTGGTTTGTGATACCATATTTACTACAATTTATATTTGCTTTTTTCTTAAACTACCCAAGCAATAATTCTTTATACATAAAACTACTGAATACTTTGTTGATCATTTGCTTGATAGTCTATATTCCTATAAAAACCTTGATTAACTACTACAAAGCTTTGAAAAAGGAGAAAATACAAATAGATTAAATTCAATCGAAATGCCATCACTTTTTTCTGCCAAATTATCGCAAAAAACTTTATTAATTATATCTATTATTGGTGTTTTGATTCAGTTTATTTCTTCAATTTATTACTATTCTCAATATTGCCCCACTTGTAATTTAGACGAAAAAATACTCACACTTGGTTTTCTTTATAATTTATTTACAGCACCTTTGATTTGTTTTAATTATGTAGTTTTTTATTTCTTATCTAATAAAGGCAATTCTAAAAAGCTTTTATTTACAGTTTTAGCCACTTTTACTATTTTTATTGGGCTAATGATGGGGCCGTCTTTAATCTCAAGTGGAGCTAGCGATATAGCAGTAGATACGGTTAGGTTTTATATTAATATTTCTATTTTATCAGTTTTGCTTATTGTTTATCCTGCTTATTTTATTGGGCGGAAGATTTGGTTAAAAACCAAGCTTAGAAGATCTAATTAAAATTCAGCAATTTTTAAAGCTCTCCTATTTGCTCACAAATTGATTTTGTAGAAGGTTTAATCGTAGCCTTCATTTTATGAATCTCGACACCTCCAAAATCAGATCCGACTTTCCAAATTTAGAGGTAAAAGTGAACAACAAACCTCTCGTTTATCTCGACAACGCTGCCACAACTCACAAACCAAAAGTAGTTTTGGAAGCTCTAAATAATTTTTACGCCAATCAAAACAGCAACGCCCACAGTGAGCATACTCTTGCCAGCCAAATTACTCAAAATTATGAAACTGCTAGAGAAAATATCAAAAAGTTTTTGAATGCTGGAGATCAGTACGAACTAATTTTTACCAAAAGTGCTACTGAAGCCATCAATTTGGTCGCCTCTTCTTTTGGAGAATTTTTACCAGTTAAAAGCCGAATTTTACTAACCGAAACCGAACATCACGCCAATCTTGTGCCATGGCAAGTAGTGGCTCAAAAGCGAGATTTGAATCTGGATTTTTTGAGTGTGACTGAAGTCGGAGAGTTAGAACTGAGTGATTTGGAAAATAAGCTTATAAATACAAGTCTAGTTAGTTTTGTGCAGATTTCAAATGCGCTTGGAACAATTAATCCCGCCGCCAAAATTATCTCCAAAGCCCATCAAAAAAATATCCGGGTGCTAATTGATGGAACTCAAGCAGTTCAGCATTTGGAAGTTGATATTGATAAATTAGATCCAGATTTTTATGTATTTTCAGGCCACAAAGTTTTTGGGCCACTCGGAGTTGGCTGCCTGATCGCTAAGAAAAAATATTTGGAAAAAATGCCACCCTATCAAACCGGTGGTGACATGATCAGAGAGGTTTTTTTGACTCACACAACTTATGCACAAATTCCACACAAATTTGAAGCCGGTACTCAAAATTTTGCTGGAATAATTGCCCTAGAAAAAGCCCTACAATATTTGGCTGAACTCAGACAAAAATACGATCTTTCTGGATATGAAAAACACCTTTTAGAGCTAACAACCTCGGAACTTAAAAAAATTCCTGGACTCAAAATTTTTGGAGACAATACAACCAAAGCCTCCATTATTTCTTTTTATATTGAAGGTGTAAATAATTATGATTTAGGAACTTTACTTGATCTTTCTGGCATTGCAATAAGAGTTGGTCAGCACTGCACTCAACCGCTCTTACGAAAATTTGGACTAGAGTCGGTGTGTAGAATTTCACCTTGTTTTTACAATACCGAGCAAGAAATTTTGTTTACTGTGGATAAAATTAGAGAAATTGTTGCAAAACTGAAATCCTAAAAGTTTGACTTTTACAGCTAAAGCCGATTTTCTAAAAATCTATGCAAGTCAGTCCAAATATTCACCCACTTATTCAAGCCAATCTCGGAAAATTTAAAGGTCGTTTTGAGGCTTGGGAGTACGACAGCGAAAAAATGCAACTCTTTTGTGCTTATTATCCTGAAAATACCCAAATCGAGCCACACACTCACGAAACTAATAATTGCGGAGTTATAATTCAGGGTGAAATGTTTTTGACCATCGATGGAGTAGAAAAATCTTACAAAGTCGGTGATTGGTACGAAGTTGCCGCCGGAGTGGTTCACTCAGCTAGAACTGAAGTTTTAACTACCGAAATTGAATTTTGGTTTAAGAAATAACCTCCAATTAATCCATAAAAGCCTTTTTCAAAACTTCCACTGCACGGTTAGCAAAATCTTGTTTGATGTAGATTATAAACTCACTGTAAGTTGTAAGACTTTCCACAAGTATGATCGAATTGATTGCTAATAAATTCAGTATCTGGCTCGCCATTCCCGGGTAATTTCTATAGTCAGGATCGTACTTCAAAACCAAAGCAGAAAGATTATTTTCTTGCAGGATTAGATCAAAATTTTGCATCTGATTTTTGACCAAATCTAGTTGATTGCTAGACACAAAAATATCCAATTCATCTTCGACATTTACCACATTAAAATGCACAGATCCAGCATTTTTTAAGTCTAGATAAATTTTGCCAAGCTCAGGATTTGGATTACGAGTTTTTTGATAAACAAGCTCAGAAATTGGAAGCTTGAGGGAAATATCATCAATTTTAAACTTTGGATTGGTGGCAATATTTGTACTTAATTTGCCTTTTATTCTAGTCAAACTAGTCACGATACTACCGATTGAAACTTTACTCAAGGTTTGGATTTCTATTTCGGGTTGAATGGTTTTTGCGTAAGCTGTGAGGTTTAAAAGGTCTTTTTTAAGATATTCGGTGGCAATATTGTCTTTACTCAGAATATTCCAGACATACTATGATACAGTCAACATAATGTAATAAATATTACAAATTGAGTTTTAGCTGTCAAAAAAGCACGGAAAATTGGCAATCTTAATCTAATAATTATGGCTCTAGGCTAGAACAATTAAATGTTTCAACCTAGAAATATGATTAAATGGTGTAAATTAAGCAATTATCAATTAAAAAAGATAATTCGATGTTTTTGCATTGATATAGATGCTACCAAAACTAGT
>JBIKIW010000005.1:0-50567 GCA_044361365.1 Limisphaerales bacterium
TATCTACACAAAAATGATGAATTATTTTTTTTAAATTGTAATTGCTTAATCTTTGTCTGTATATCATAGAAATTAGTTTAGTTAGTGTTTGCTAACTAGTCTAGTTACTACTAATATTAACTTCTAATTTACTTAGTTAAGTAAATCTACTTTTCTTATAGCATAATCTAACCCTTCTGTCAAATACACAAATCCCTTAAAATAAAGCTTTGTGGATAGCTAAAAGAAATTTATTTGAGGTTGGTGGTGGGTTTTAATAACTCTTAAACACTCTATTTTTACCAAAAAAACTCCTAGAAAGAATGCAGCAAATCCAACTGTCGAGCTTATTAAAAATGCAATTTTGATTTGCAGGCTGGTACAACCCCAAAAGATATATTTACTAAGATTTTGGATAAGAATCTTTAATCTTTTGCTGACTAAAAAACCAGATGTTCAAAGTTGAATTGATTTTTAAGAGTTGGAATCAAATCAGAATTATCTTTAGACATACAAGCTAAAGTCGCCAAAACATCAGCCTCCAGAGCATTTTTAGCAATCACAAAACTAGCTACGTTTGCTACAGTTTGCATTTTTTTTGGGTTCAGAATGTGCGAAAAAATTTGACTCGAATTAGTGTCTTTCCAGGTTCTTTTTTGTGTGGAAGAAGCTCCTAGCGCTGAGTTTTGTAAAGTTATTTTAGTTAGTTCGTAGCCTGGGTTAAATGGGTCTTCCAAGATTATTTCTTGAGGTAAATTTCCACGCACCAAAATATCGCCACCGCCATTTATCAGGAAGTTTTTTAGCCCAAATTCAGACTCCAAAATTGCTCCAATTTTATCAATCAAAAACCCTTTCCCGTAGCCTCCCAAATCCCAATTACCCCTACCCGCAAAACTAATTTTACCAGACTCAAAAACTACAAAATCTTTGGGGTCAGAAACTTGTTGAAACAACTCTTTTTCAAAATTACCATCAATTATTTTATCTTGATTCTTGAGTGCAAAGCTGTAATCTTTATCGTAGCCTAAACCCTCCAAAACTCCGCCTAAAATTGGGTTAAAATAACCATCTGTTTTGTGGTAAAAATCTAGCCCGATTTGAATTAGTTTAATTAATTCCTGACTTGGGTTTTGTAAATATCTTTGAGAATTTAAAGTAGAAATTTGTGAGTTTTCTAAAAACCGAGAATAACTTTTTTCAAATATTTCTAGCTCTTTTAGTATCCGACTTTGCACCTTTTTAAAGTCTCCAATTTCCTCAAAAAATTCAAACCACCAATAAGTTCCGAGTCCTTCAATTTTGTCTATTTTATGCATAAAAATCAATTGATAATACATAACGTTGTCACATTTTTAGAATTTTGCAACTGTACTAGCAGATTTGATCAAATCTAAACCAAATTTATGCAAGATAGCGATGTGGAAAAACAATGGAGAGAATATTATCCTAAAGTTTATGGTTATTTTTTTAGAAGGTTAAACAGCCGTGAAGATGTAGAAGATCTTACCAGTGTGTGTTTGAGTACTTTTTTTACAAAGCTCTTAGATTCGCCCGACCAAGTCAAAAATCCACCGGCTTACCTCTGGAAAATAGTCTATAATCAACTCAATTTATTTTTACGCAATAAGATGAAAACCCCTATCCCAATAGGAATTGATGATGATTTTGAAGCACCAAAAACCGATGATCATTTTAGCCAATCTTTTTTAGATAAAGCTCAAGATATTTGGAAAATCGCCCAAATTCACTGCTCCCAGAACGAGCTTTTGATTTTGGAGGCTATTTTTTTGGATAATAAAAAATCATCTGAAATTTCTGTAGAAATGAATTTAAAAGCAGACACCGTGCGTCAACGCCTAAAGCGAACGCTGGATAAACTACGCAAACACTTCAAACCTATCTAAAAAATTAACAACTCAATAATATGACTCAAAACCCATTTACTCAGCCAGAAGATCTAGAACCTTGGCTCGAACAAAGCCAAAAATATTCAGCTTCTCGGGAAAAATCTCTTCACACATTTTTGAAGCATCGCCAATCGAAGCAAATTTCCTATTCCCCAATTTCTATTTTTATGAATACTTTTCACAAATACACCTTGTCTACTTTGGTAGCTGGTGTCATACTTTCAAGCACAGTTGGTGCACTTGCAGCCGAAACTCTGGCTCCAGAGCAATACAAACCAAGTAGCATTTTTAACTTTAGTGCCAATAAACAAGCTGATAAAAATCCTTACACTGCATTAGCTCCTGATGAAAACAACTATGTGGCGAATTTGGATTCATGCGACCTTGCCTTGAAATTCCCGAAAAGTATAGAAAATCAAAACCTGTATTATAGTAAACTTCAATCTGATCAAAAAAAAGATGGAGCTGGTTACGCAATTAGCAAAGGTGGTGAGTTTTTATTCAGCATAGCTTGTCTAGAAAAAGACGAATTTGGAATATTAACTCCAGATATTAAGCTTAAAAACCTTTCTGTAAATGATTTAAGAGAGCGTACAGGTTGGCTTATTACCCAAGCTAATATTAGCGAAATCAAAGAATATTCACACGATCAAGCTAGTACTATAAATTTTAAATACAATTCTAAGTATTACAGTGTTGCAGCCAGTCAAACCTCTTCTATAAAAAATGTTAACAACCTGATTCAAATTCAATTTAATTCATTAGTAACCAACAAGATTTCAGATAATTTACCTAGTCTACCTACCAATAAACTTAACAACGGTTTGGATAAAATAGAAACCTCTTTTGCAAAAGAGTTAAGAACTATGAAAAATGAAAGTAATATTCCAGGTGGTACAAGTAGTTTATTCATTTCAGAAGACAAAGATCGTCTTAATGGTGATGTAATTATTGAAGCTGGAATTAAAACAAATCCATACCCAACTATAGATGAGATTAATCAAACCTATCAAAATATAGTACCAAATAATCTTATTTCCGAATACCCAATGGCAGCTTTGGTTTACGGTGATGCAGTGAATGTAGAAGCTAAAGATATTCCTGAGTTCAAAATTTCCGATCCACAAAATACTATTAAATCTATCAAAATGCTTGATAGCTGGTATAAAAAATCCCCTGAAAGTCCACTATATTATCTTGTAGAAACAAAAGATGGTTATACATTTACTATTACTTTAAATAAGCCAGAAATTATTCAACAGACTTTTGATTTGAAGATTAATTTTAAATAAGTTTTAACATATTTATTAATCTAAGAAAACCAACCAAAAACTAATCCCCGACCAGCCCTCGGGGGTTTTACTTTCTCCAATTCACCAAAAAACTAAGCACAAAAAAACTGATACTCACAATCACGATAGAACCACCACTAGGTAAATCCTGATAATAAGCTAAAATCAAGCCAAACCAAACTGAAAGTACTGAAAAAACAATCGACAAAAACAAACTATTTTTGAATCCTAAAGAATATTGCAAAGCTGTAATAACAGGTATTACCACCAAAGAACTAACCAACAAACCACCCACAATTTGAATCCCACTAGAAACCACGAGTGAGGCTAAAAAAACCAACCAAAGTCGAATAAAAACTGTATTAGTACCGCTAATTTTAGCAAGATTTTCATCAAAAACTGTCTTGAGCATTGGTTTGTACAGCCAAAAAACTGAACCCAAAACTAAAGCCAAAATTCCTCCAGCTGCCCAAATATCCGAGCTTGAAACTGTACTAATCGAACCAAACAAAAAACTAGACAGACTAACTCCAAATCCACCTCTAAAACTTAGCAAAATCGAAACCAAGGCAAGGCTTGCCGACATCACCAAAACCAAAACTGACTCACCATAAATTCTTTTGTTTTCTCTAACTATTTCAATCAAAACACCTGCCAAACTAGCAACCAAAATACTAACCAAAAGTGGAGACTGTCCGCTTATTAAACCAAAAGCTACACCCACCAAAGCTACATGTGAAAGCGTGTCTGAAATAGCTGAATACCTCCTGACCACCATAAAAATTCCGATAATTGGAGCTGCAATTGCTAGCAAAGTCCCAGCTAAAAAAGCTCGCTGCATAAATTCGTAGGTTAAAAAATTTGTTAGCATAAAATAAATAAGTTTTTTGAAGTAATTTTGGTTGTTTGAAAGTGAGGAATATTGGCTATAACAAAACTTAAAAATAAGCATTGTCATCCTGAATTTATTTCAGGATCTAAGCTAATCTAACTACCTAAACTAAACATGAACATGCTCGATTTGAGACTCTTTAATTTCGTGAGAATGAAAGTGATTTAGAGTTGGTAATTTTTCCTCTAGTCTATTTTTATCGATACACAAAATCCTACTAGATTCACCAGAAATAGTTTCCAAATCGTGACTGACAAACAAAATTGTAAGCCCAAAGTCTTGATTTAATTTGGTGAGTAATTTGTAAAATTCAAGCTGACTTTCTTGATCAATACCTGAAGTTGGCTCATCTAAAATCAAAAGCTCGGGATTATTTATAAGACTTCGTGCAATAAAAACTCGCTGCCTTTGCCCGCCTGAAAGATCTGAAAGCAGCTTATTTTGAAGATTTTGGGTATCGGTAATTTTTAAAACTCCTCCCAGGGCAGATTTCTGAGATTCGTCTTTTTGGTTACTGTAATTTAACATAATACACTCCTTCACAGTAATTGGAAAGCCCAAATTTTCTGATGAAACTAATTGCGGAACATAGCCAATCTTAGACCAATTTTTAAAACTCTTCAGAGGTGAATTGAAAACCAAAATCTCTCCTTGACTTGGTGACAACAAATTTAAAAGAAGTTTTAGAAGTGTGGTTTTTCCACTCCCATTTGCCCCAATTAAACCCACATATTCACCTCGATAGATTTTAAAATTTAAATGCGACAAAACCTGATTTCCAGAATATTCAAAAGATAAATTGGTTACTTCTAAAATAGAATTTTTCTCCATAAAATTAGCCTATAGTGGCAAAAACTGGTTGTCAATTATTGACATTCCAATCCTTGTTTTAAGCTCTCTAAATTCTTCTCCATAATTGTAATATAGCTATCTCCATTTTTTTCTTCCTCTTTTGTTAAACTTTCAATCGAGCGTAAAATTTTGATTTTAGCACCACTTTCATTAGCTACCGTTTTGGCTAATTCCGGATTTAACTGCTCTTCGTAAAAAACAAATTTCAAGCCATCTTTTTTGATAATTTCTACAATATTTTCAATCTCTTTTTGGGTTGGTTCTTGGCTTGGCTCTAGCCCACTAATTGCCTCTATCTTAAAATTATAGCGATCTGCTAAATAGCTAAAAGCATTGTGTGAAACTACAATTTCCGACTTTTTGCAAGATCTTAAACTTGAGCTAAATTTTTGATCTAGGTTCTTTAATTTTTCGATATAACCTTGTGCATTTTTGTTGTAAAAATCTTTATTTTTGGAGTCAGTTTCAATCAATTTATCACGGATAATTTCAATCTGTTTTTGTGCTAAAACTGGATCAAGCCAAATATGTGGGTCGAGTTCAGAATGATCTTTGCCGCTAGCTTTTTCTTCAGAGTGATTTTCTTCTTCAGCATGTTCCTCTGCTTTTTTTAGATCAAAATTGCTAGCCATCTCCAAATTTTTTCCAGAAGTTTTTTGTTTGGCTAATTTTTCTGCCCAGGTGTCAAAATTCTTTCCTTGAAAAATAAACAAGTCCGACTCCAAAACCTTTTGATTGTCTAAAATTGTCGGCTCAAAATCATGAGCATCTCCTCCCGACGGTGTAATATTTGAAACCTGAATTTTATCTCCACCAACCTCTTTAGCAAAATTATAAAGTGGGTAAAAACTTGTAACTACTTGAATTTTACTCGAGTCTTTGACTTCGCTTTTGGTATTTCTATTAACTGCCCAAATACTTACTCCGATACCTGAAATCACAACTAAAATGACTAAAACGATACTCCAAATTTTTTGCTTAAACATAAATAATATTTTAACTATTAATTATAGTTAGTGCAACTTAGTTGCATTTTGTCAAGTTGTTTTTAAAATTTGTAATTTAACTGCACAACACCATTTGGGTAATTCGCCTGGTCAACCAATTGTAAAATCTGCGGATTAATTTTATCTGGAAATAGCTCAGTTCCACCACCCAAAATTTCTGGCATTATGGATAAAATCATATTATCCAACAATTTTTTTTGTAAAAAACTAGCAACTAATTTACCACCACCAACCAACCAAATATGAGTAAATTTAGACTTCAAAAAGGTCACTTCAGTTTGCAAGTTTTGACTTGAAATAATCTGGATATTTGAATGGGGTATTGCTAATTTCTGATCACTAAAAACAACCACTTGCTTATCTGGGTATGTCCACTCTGGGAAAGTCAAACATTGTTTATAAGTTGCACTTCCAAGCACCACACAATCCACGGTATCATAAAATTTTTGATAACCATAATCTTCGTTTTCGATGTTATATTTATCCAAAAAATCCACACTTCCATTTTTGTCTGCAATATATCCATCAATAGTTGAGGCAATGTATAGAGAAATTTTAGACATAGGTTTTAATTAATCAAGATATATTCCAGCAGCCAAAGCCACAAGACTAATTATAATTTGCTTAAACCAGTGTTTTTCTCTAAATCTCTTTGGCTTTTTTGGTTGCGAGCTAAGATTTTGAGGCATTTTTAGACTTACTTTTACTTAAAATTCTTATGCATTCGACTAGCTTGAACTTCTTCAGCTTTGTAGTATTTGCTGTTTAAGTCTTTGTGACCGTAACCTTTTTGAGCTGGAGTGATGAGCTGACAAAAAGCAAGTTGCCCGATTTTCATTCCAGGGTAAAGTTTGATTGGTAATCGATTGGTGTTAAAAAGCTCCAAAGTGGCTTTTAGCTGGTTGCCCGGATCCACAAAACCTGCTGTTGTGTGGATTATCAAACCAAGTCTAGCAAGACTACTTTTACCCATAATTTGGCAACAAAGTTTGTTACTAACTCCAAAAAAATCAGCAGTTACCGCCAGAGCAAATTCTTGTGGGTGAAGTACAAAAAAATCACCGTCAGAAATTGTTACCTTTTTCATATAACCTTCTACCGACTCCCGTGGGTCTATACTATCAGCTTTGTGGCTTTCAAAAACCATAAATTCATTTCCAAGCAAAACATCGTAGCTGGCGGGTTGAAGTCTTTTTGGGTCAAATTCTGGCAAAATGATATCTCCAGATTTGATTGCGTTTTGAATGTCGATGTCAGAAAGAAACATATTATTAATTTATATTAAATTCACACTTTGGTTCCCCTTGAAAGGTAATCACCACTTCTTCTACATTAGAAAAAAGGAATAGGTTTTTGAGGGATTCTTTAGCATTTTCAGAGGCTTTTTTGAGGATTTCATCGCTACAAGCTCCATCTCGAAGGGCTTCTTTAGCTTGCTTGCTTGCTTGTCTTTGGAGTTCGTCTCGCATTTCTTTTCGGCGATTTGGATCGAGGTTTTTTACGTTAAATAGAAAGCTAAAATCCTCACTGGTAATCTTGGTTTTGTCTTCGTTGATTTGAATGGATAAAATCTTTGGTGAAGGTAATTCTAAACTAATTTTTTTGCCCTCATTTTCGAGTTTCACATTTTCAGATTTCAAACCAGAAAGATCGATTCCAGCACTTACCGATCCAGTTACGGCATAATCTGTGGTAGCTTTGTCTTGAAGTAAATCTTTACCGTAAAAAGACAAACTTCCTGCATTTAATTCAACTTTTACATCTCTCTGAATCGTCACCTGGACGGTTTCTAATCTCGAAAGATTTTGAATTTTTTGCACAATTACAGTTTTATCAATAGTTACATTTATCTGATTAGATTGCTGTTTTTGTTGACTAAATCCCAGGAAAATTGCTCCTCCTCCCAAAATTAAAATAATAACTAGAGCTAAAACTAGAACGGTTTGAAGATTTTTCATACTTATAAAGTAAGGCTAGTGTTATTTTTGGAGTATAGTCAATGATAATTGTAATTTTTTAAGGTACTCATTTTATTGATTTAGCAAAAAATTAATCCCCAAAATTAATTGGGGAAAATCTAAAGGTAATCAGCCTAAGCTTATTTAAAATTAATCTTCAAATCAAAAGTCTGTTGAACAACTTCTGGCTTATTTAAAAAAATAGTAAATATGTTACCATCTTTTGTTTCTACTTGGTAGTTGAACACTTTCATACTTTCAGTATCTTCTTTATACATTTTGATAGATTTAATAGAATTTTGTGGATCAGAGATTTTGAACTCAGGAATATCTTTAGCTTCTATATTTACACCTTTGATATTTTGAAATGTGTCTTTCATTGGGAAGGAGCCTGAATTAAACCCAGCATAAATCATTACACAACCGAGTTGAGCATTATCTTGGTGGCCAATATATATATTACTTGCGAGATTTGGATTGTTGCTTTCATGGATCGCATTTTTTAATCCTTTGGCAAACGAAGCTTCTATTTTATCAAGACCGTTGTTGAATTTATTGGTAGGGATACTAGGCAAATTATTTGAAATTTTGTTTTTGACTAATGAATTAAATTGAATTTGAACAAGATTGTTAACATTTTTTATAGAGCTATTGTCGCTTTCAATAGTGTAATACTTAGAATTGTATTTAAAACTGATATAAATAAAATCTTCGCCCAGATTGCTATATGAATATTCAATCACTTCGGTAATATTAGCTTGGGTAATAAGCCAACCTGTACGCTCTCTTAAATCGTTTGCAGAAAGCTCTCTAACCTTAACACCTCCTCTCCAATCACCTTTTATATTTATATTCCAACTCATTCCTTCATCATCTTTGAGTTTCGGTTTTTCTTCTGAACAGTGTATATCTAATAAAGACAAAATTTCATCACCTCTGTTGATTCCATAATAATCTCCATCTTTTTTTTGATTAGATTCTACTTTACTATAATATAGATTTTGATTTTCTATACTTTTTGGGAATTTCATAGCTAGATCGCAATTTTCCAGATTTGCTACATAATTATTTTCATCTGGAGCTAAAGCAGTGTACGGGTTTTTATCTACTTGTTTGTTGGCACTAAAGTTAAAAACGCTACTTGGTTTGTATTGATCTGGAGCGGCAATTTGGGCACCAACTCCAACTGTAGTTGAAAATAGCACAATTCCTAAACCTACAACTGCGGTACGGTTAAGTTTGTGAAAGAAGTTTTTTGTGGACATAAAAATGTTAAATTTGGATTGAAAATGAATTTTTTGACGGCTCTTGATCCACTCTTTTTGGCTAAGCTTTTTAAACTCGTTGCTGTTTTTTAGCCAGATTTGAAGATTATCTTCTTCTTGAGAAAATGGGTTTTTAGACATACTAAAATTTAAATAAATGCTTATGCTTTTGAAGTTTATGGATAATGCGTTTGAGTTTTTGCCTTACAGTATTTGCTTTTATATTCAGCTTTTGACCTATTTCGGTTGAGTTGAATTCTTGTATTAAATTCATTTCTAAAATAATATACTCATCATCTTTTATATGAGATTTGGCGAACTTAAGTATTTCTTCAGCTTGAATTTTGTAAGTACTTTGGGGCGAAGTTAAAAGACCGTCATCGTCATATTCTTTTAACTCCACGAGATTAGGTAAATTCTTTTTTTGGTTTATGTAGTCGTACAATTTATAGCGACACATTCTCCAAAGATAAGAATGTAGATTCTCGATTTCATGCTGATCAGCAAGTTTTTGTAGAATTTGAGTCATGATCAGACTTGCTAGGTCTTCCACGTCACTAACATTTTGGACTCTCTTAAAGAAAAAGCCAAATACTTTAGGATAATAGTTGTCCCAGAAAAGTTTTAATTCATAATCAGTCATCTTCTACATAAGGTAAGTCGGTTGAAAGTATTAGGTGTGACAAATTTTTTAAATATCGTGGTAAAATTTAGTAACTTATTTTACAAAAGTACTGGTTAGTTTGACTTAAAGTTGTATCAACGCAAATCAAAGTATATAATTTTGGACAAAAAAATTTCATTTATAAATAGACTTGTTTGATTATTTTCAACAAATAAAAGGACATGCCTAAAATTAGCTATCAAATTGTACGTGGAGATATTTATAAAGTATTAAATACAAAAGTTGAAGCTTATTTTCAAGACAAGAATGTTAACAGAGAAGGCAGTCAAGTACTACACATCTTAGCCTTAGTTTTGTTTTTGAACTTTGTTGGAATTTATTTTAGTTGGTTGGTTTTTGGCAAAAATATTTTCTTATCTTTAATTTTTGGAGTTGTTTTGGGGTTGTTGACTGGAGTTTTGGGAGCTTTTGGACATGAGGCTATTCATCGTGCTTTTGCTAAAGAAAGGTGGATTAATAATTTAATGATCTATTTTAGTGATTTTGTAGGTAGAAGTTCATACAAATACAGCCAAGTACACATAATGCATCATACCTATACAAACGTTGACGAACAAGATCCTGACATAAATTTACACCCTATTTTAAGAGTTCACCCACACCAAAAAAAGTATTTTTGGCACAAATTTCAACACCTTTACGCTATACTTGTTTATAGCTTAGCCGCTTTTCACACTGTCTATAATTTTCTGGGTTATTCAAAATATTTTAAAAATAAAAATTGGCGTGTAAAAACTTTATTTTGGATCTCTAAAATTTGGCATGTTTTGGTATTTTTAGTAGTTCCAATTTGGTTTTTGGGGTTAGAAACTGGCTTGGCTGGTTATATTTCTTTTATGATTAGTGCAGGACTTTATTTTTCAGCTATTATTCAACCTTCTCATCTTTTCGGCGGGAGTGAATTTACCCAACCAAATCCAGAAACAAACAAGTTGGAAGAAGAGTGGACAACTAGAATGATTCAAGCGACTTCAAACTATGCCAATGGAAACAAATGGTTAAGTATTTTTTATGCAGGTATGGATTATCATATTATTCACCAAATTTTCCCACAAATCAGTATGATTCATTATCCTGAACTAAATAAAATTATCAAGGAATATTGCCAGCAAAAAGGTTTGAATTATGTCGAACACAAAAATTTACCAGACGCTTTAATCAATCACTTTAGGTTTTTATACAAAATGGGGTAGAGTTAGTCAGCTTGCCCTTTCTCTAAGTTTTCTCGAAACATTTCTATTTCCAAACTTTCAATTTTTTCTCCACATCTTTTACTCAGACTAATCATTTTATTAGTCCAATAATTATCATGCATTTTAAAACTCATTGTGCTAAAATATCGTCTAAACCATTTTAAAAGTTGAATGTCATTATACACTTCTTCGTTGAATGAGGAAAAATTTGAGCCAATAGCTCTTTCTCTTTCTTCTAAAATATTTAAAAAATCTAATCTTTTTTGCAGTAATGCAATTTTCTCTTTTAGATCGAGATTGTAGTCTAACTCTTGGTTTAATTCAGGTTCAATCTGATTTAACAGGTTTTGAATATCATTTTTATCATAATTTTTAGATAGATACTCCTCGAAATTAACAAAAACAAACTCCTTGTGAAGAGTAAAAGTATTGGTTTCGTCTCTGTATTCAACTAAATTTTTACTCAAATTTTTTAAACAAGCTAGAACAGTAGTTATCAAATTCTGAAGTCGTTTGAATTGCTCTTTAGGATTAAAAGCTTCTCTAGGTTGGTTGTTTTCCTGCATAATTTAGACACCAATTACTAGAGTAAAAACAGAACTTTTGCCAAGTACTAAATCTTTTGTAAATCAATCTTTTTATCAATCCTGATTTGACTAACAAAATCTGGCACGTGAGAGACCAAAATCATCGCTCCTTCATATTCGCCCAAAGCTTTGGCGATAATTGGAATGTGTCTAAAATTGATGTGATTAGTGGGTTCGTCTAAAATTAAAAGTCCTGGTTTTTGCAAAACGATGTGGGCAAAGGCTACCAAACCTTTTTGACCTTCAGAAAGATCTCCAATATTGCTGTTTATTTGATCAGCCGTGATTAAAAATCCTGCGGCAATTTTTCGCATGTATTGCTCGTTTTTGCTGTCGATATTCACCAAATCATCAAGTCCCATAGCTTCCAAAAGTGAAAGCCTGACTGATTTGCCGTAGTCTAAGTTATGAAAATCTTGAGTGTAGTAACCAATTTTAAGATCCTCGCCGGTTTGCATTTCGGGCAAATTTCGGTTGGCAATGGCGTTTAGAAGGGTAGTTTTTCCAATTCCATTTGGACCTTCAAACTGAATATGTTCACCTTTTCGAAGTCCTAAACTCACTTCTTTATATTTCACATCTCCATTTTCCACCACCGATAATTTTGGAAGGGTTACAAATTCCCCAGACAAATCTTCTTGGCAATCGATCACAAATTTACTAATTGTTCGGTCATCTTTTCGCACCACTACGATGGTTTCTTCGGCTTCAGCCACCTGATCACGAAGTTTGCTGGCAAGTTTTCGCATTTTCCCACCTTTATTGGCAAAAAAGTTGATTTTTTCTTTTTGATCTTGAATTTGCTTTTCAGCTCTGGCATTTTGCAAATTTTCACGCTCTACTCGACTTTCGATTTCTTTGACTACACTGTAATAATCGCCCGTGTATTGCTCCACTTTTTTGGTGTAAATGTTTAGGTACAAAACCCCATCCGTAAAACTATTTAAAAAGTCCGCATCGTGACTAATTACCAAGCAAGTTTTGTCGTACATGATCAAAAACATTGTAAGAACCGCGATTCCTTCCTCATCCAGATTGTTGGTAGGTTCGTCTAAAAGCAAAATTTCTGGGTCTTGAATTAGGGCAAAACTCAACAAAATTCTAGCCTGTTGACCTCCAGAATAAGTTTTGATTTGGCGATCTAGATCGTAGGTTACTAGTCCAGTTTCCACAAATACATTCTCGGCTAATTTATCAAGATTGTATGGAACTTCTTTAAAGGCACTTGCTAGATAATCTCGTAGTTTCATTTCTCGCTCTTCTCTTGTAAAAACCTGCTTTGCAATAGCAATTTTACCTGCGTTTTCCATTGAAATTTGCCCAGCGGCTGGTTTATTTTCTCCAGTAATTAATTTTAAAAGACTTGATTTTCCGGCTCCATTTTGCCCCATGATGGTGACTTTACTACCTTTTCGCAGGGAAAGGCTAGCTTCATCTAGGATTTTTTTGTTTTCAGAATAACCAAAAACTACATCTGAAAATCTTAAAACTACGTTGTTATCGCTCATGATTTTAGCTTAATCAAAAAAGTTTGGTTCTGTAAAGACACTCTTTGAATGTGGAATTAATTTTGTTCAAACTGATAGTTGAAGTTCAAAATCTGAGACTATTTTAGCTCTTTGCTTGACACTAAATCAAATTTATCGTTGGATTTTTTAGTAAACGGGATGTGGTGCATCGGTAGCATGCTTGCTTTGGGAGCAAGAGGTATAGGGTTCAATTCCCTACATCCCGACCAGAAAAAATAGAATTAAACAAAAAATAACTTACAACTTAGTCTAATCTTCAGCTAAAAACTTTGTCACTCTTTGAGTTGCTTCAAAATCACTTTTTCCTAAATTAGTATTTATATCTTCGTGACTAGTGTTTAGTATGGGGTATATTTCACTAATATTACCACTGTCAGATATTTTTTGATGTAAATTTCCTGACTGTATTTGAGAATCTTTTCTTTTTTGAACAAACAATATAAGTGTTTTGGGTATTTTTTTATCAAGTTGTATTTGATAAATTGGGGAAGCTTGTTTTTGTGCCACAAGATCAGTTCCAAAAGCTTGCTTGAACATTTCAGTCCTTATCTCTGTATTTGCTGTTTCTAAGGCAAGAGGGATGTCGTAACCTGCCCCATCTAATAAAATTAGCCCCTTGAGTTTTGAAGAATCTAGTCCATACCTACTATCCACACCAACCAAAGCTGCCAAATGAGCACCAGCTGAATGACCCATTAGGAAAATATGATTTGGGTTGCCGTTATAATTAGAAATGTTTTGATATATCCAGTTTACTGCTTTAGCTACGTCAAGTGGATAATCTGGGAAAAAATAATCGGGGCTTAGTCTATAATTAATCGAGATAAAAATATAACCTAATTCTGCAAAATAATCTTTTTTTGGGTTAATAACGTTGTTGTTGGCTTTATCTCCGATACTCCACCCGCCGCCATGTACCATTATAATGACAGGTTTCGGCTGACCTTGTTTGCTTGAATTATATATATCAAGGCTTAGTAAATTTTTATCGACTCCTTGAATTTTATCATATTCGATATTAAGATACTCTTCTTTTGATGAATTTAAAGAATTTTTTGAGCTGCTTTGATTTTGACCGGCTATTGGTGAGTTCGGTATAGAGCTATCGGCACTATTTTCAGCGTAGGTTTTTTTTACTTTTTTATATACAAATACACCAGATGTTACAAGTACAGCCAAGATAACAACTCCTATAATAATTTTTTTCATAATAATTTTTAAAAAAATCTGTATTAAATAACCTAGTCAAACTTATTTTATATTAATAATCGTTAAATATTTACACCTTACCCTCAAGCAAATCCTGCTTGAAGTCTTGTATCCCTTGAAGATTTTGAGAATATTCTGACACATCTGGAAAATCTAAAGTCACGATTTTTTGATAAACTTTTTGAATTAAATTTTCTAAAATTTCAACCTCTTCTTGGCTAATTTGCTTGTTTAAAACAACATTTTTACCCTCCGAATCCGCTTCAATAAATTCAACCTGACCGATAAAATTGGGATATTTTATTCTAAAATTAGAGTGTTTTACAAGCACTTCATAAAATCCCAGCTGAGTTTCATATTTCCAAAGTTTTATTTTTTTGCTCGCATCTTTAGTTTCCCAAGTAATTGGTTTGGCTGTTTTGTAATCAACTACCACAATTTTTCCAGCTTCGTCGTCAAAATCAATACGGTCAGTTCGCCCGCTGAGTCTAGTCTCTCCCAAGACAATATTTTGCTCAAAAAAACTATACTCCACCAGCGAATTTATACTCCAAAATTTTCTACCATTTTCATAAAATATTGGTAGTTCAGTTTTCCCTTTTTTAAGGAGTTTGGTATAATCTTCAGATTTTGGTCTTTCACGCTGCAAATATTTTTCAAATAAACTCAAAAAAGCCTCCTGTTCTGGCAAATTTTTAGTTTGTTTCCACTCAGAAAATAAACTTTTAAGGGCGTTGTGAACACTGTTTCCATAAACCTGGTAAATTGTTTCCGGTGTAGGAAATGCAAGTAACTGATTTTTTAAAAAAGTCTGTGGGCCTCCATTTGGAACATCTAAAAAAGTAATTAAATCGCTGTAGCTAAGGCGAAAATCTTGCAGTTTGGTTTGTAGTAACTCCAATTTACTAGAGTCATTTTTAAAACTTTTTTCGGGCTCTAAAACTGTCTCCAAAATCTCTTCGGATTCGGTTTGGTTAAATTCAACTACCTCAAAATCATGCTCTATAAATTCAAATAAATCCAAATTTTTACCATTTTCATTTTGGTGGGCGGTTAGGTAAAGATTGTCTTTAGCTCGGGTGGTAGCAACATAAAAAAGTCGAATAAAGTCATCATCATTTTCTTTTTCTGCTGCCAAATTTAAATATTTTGGTAGGTGTATTTTACTAGATTTACCCCTCTTTTGCCATTCATTTTTACTACAGTTTACCACAAAAACTTTTTCAAACTCAAGACCTTTAGCAGAATGTGCTGTTAGTAAATTTATTGCCTCACTAGAAGTTTGGTAGTTAGATTTGTCATACAAACCGATTTTGTTAATTTTTAGCAATTTAATGAAATTTACCAAGTCTTTGAGGTCAAATTTTTGACTACGAAAATGATCTGCAATCGCTGAATACAGGGTTTGAATTGCCGAAAGATTTTTGAGATAACTTTGATTAATTTTATGAGAGTCAAAATAAAATTCCTTCAACGGACAAACGAATAAATGATCTTGATTTCCCTGCAAAAAATTAGAGTCTAATTCTATTTCTTGGTTTCCCAATATCGCATGAACAATGAAATCAGCGGATTGAGTTTTGGCTTCCCTTCCCAGCTGAATTAGGAAAGCTGCAATTTGATTTAACCCCTCGTCTTCAAGCATGGTTTGGAGCCAGTTTTGTCTTTTTTGATGCGAAACAAGTGAAATTTGCCAGATTTTAGAATCTTTAATTTGCCAAAAATCGTAACCGAGAATTTCGGGTAAAAGCTCGTCTGCGGGTTTTTGATTGTTGATTAAAAGGCTATTTACAAACTCACAAATTGTTAGGATTTGCTGGATAATTGGAAGTACCAAAATATTTCCAGATTGCCTAAAATTTACAGCAATTTGATTTTTGATAAAATACTCATAAAATCCATTCAAAGTTTTGTTTTGATAGCTTATAATAGCTATTTCTTCAGGTTTAGTGCCAGTTTCAATAAGTGATTTTACTTCCCCACAAACCCAGCCAATTTCTTGTTCAAAATTTGGTAGTAATACTTTTTTGGTCATTCTAATTTTATCAAAAAGTATAATTTTAAAAAGGGCAATAAAAATGCCCCGAGTCTAAAAATCTCTCAAAAGTCCCAAATACAATGGGTAATTTTTGTCCCAGTCTGTAACTCCTCGGTAAGTTCCCTCAATCAGCAAAGCCCGCACTCCCACAGCTTCAGACCATACACTTTGATCTCCTGGCACATCACCTTGGCTGTTTACAATTTCTGGTCCATCGTAGGTTCCTCTTGGATAACCAGATAGGCTAGAAACCCACGACCACCAAACTTGAGTCTCAGGATTGGAGTCATTCCCGGTAAAAATAATTCCGTAGGGCGGCCATTGGTTGTGGTAAATAATCGTGTGAGTAATTTTTTCAGCAAAAGTAAGGTTCATAATCGCTTGAGTTTCTGGTTCAGACCCGGCATAAGCTCCACAACTAGCACAATTATTCCAAATAACTGGAAAGTTTCGATTTAGATTCACACCTCTTGAATTATACCTAGCGGCAGTGTTATACAAACCAGTTTGTTTTTGCCGCAAAACCCCATCCACGTTGACTTCTGGGACAATTATCAATTCTTTATTTTGATTGCTAATCTCTCCCAAATTATTGTTCATAAAATCAACAAGCATCCACAAACCGCCTGCATGCCACTCTTCACCATGAGTACCTCCCGTTAGCAAAATACTCTTACCTGTTCCTATAGCGTTTCCATAAAAATAGCCATAAATCGGTCTATTCTCAATGCTGTAGCCAATAATCTTGGTCTCTGCTGTTTTGGTTTTAAATCTCAGGGCATAATACCAAAACTCCTTTTGAGAAGAGCAAATTTCACCGGTACAGATACCCAAACCCCGTAGTCCAAAAACATACTCAGTTTTTCTAGATAAACCTACACCACTAGGCGTAATTGTGAGGGTAGTTCCACTTAAACTTTTGGTAAAAGGGGTTTCGGGGTAAAATTTCAGACTGTCGATAAGTTCTACTGTTGGAACTTCATTAAAAGTCAGCACAATTTGTTGGTTGGTTGGTATATTTTCCGATCCATTAGCGATATTGCTGCTTACAAAACCTGTTAAAACACCACTTTGCGGCAAAATTGGATTAAAAGCTGGTTGAGTTTGAGTTATTTTCTCAGAAGGTTTAAGAGTTTCTGGCGGAAAGACAAGATCGATGGTTTTATTTTCTTCAATAATATCACCCGGGTCTTCTTTTTCAGGATTACTGTCGAGAATAATATCACCCTCGCCAGGGGTGTCTAAATTTGGAATATCTTGTTGATCTCCTGTTGAATTTTCAAGCAATGAAACACTGCTACCAAAATCAACTTTTTCAAATTCTGGAACATCTAAATTTGGCTGTTTAGCTTTTATAGAATCAACACTTTTTTGAAATGCAATTTCTAAACCCTCTTGCTTGATAATCTCACTCTGAGCAAACAAAATCGGTGATACTAAAAAACTTGAAAGTAATAAGCTTGTTCCAAAAATAACGGAGAAAAAATATTTATTGTGATATGGCTTCATAAAATAATCTTGCTTTACTTTAGACTTATTTATAAACACTAAGTTTGCAAATAACCAACTCAAAAATTGTTACTTTAATCCTTAACAAGAAAACAATTTCGAAAAATTAAACAATCGGTCAACCTCCAAAATCTGCTTTGACTTTTTAAAAATATTGGTTGAATCTTTAGTTCGTATGTCAGAAGTTATCAACTTTTTTGTTAATCATTACCCACTAGCTATTTTCGAAGTTTTGTGGAAATATATTCTACCTGTAGTATTTTTGTTTTCACTTTTTACACTCACCAAAGGTTTTGTTTGGAAAAACAACCGCATTCAAAAAAGACTACCTAAACAGAAATTTATTTTGCATGAAGTAAAGTGGTGGGGAGTGAGTATGTTTATAGCTTCACTTGTAACTTTATTTGGTTCGTTTTTGATTACTAAAGATTACAATAGAGTTTATGATAACATTGGTGATTTTGGTTTACCGTATTTTTTCTTTTCTTTTATTGCTTTGCTGTTTATCCACGACACTTATTTTTATTGGGTTCATAAATTTATTCACTCCAAAAAGGTTTATCGATACATCCACTCGCTCCACCACCGATCACCTACACCTACACCTTTTGACGGATTTGCAGTAACTCCCTACGAGGCTTTAGCTGAATTTTTGTTTTTGCCGATTATTTCTTTTGTACTCCCAATGCATACTACTATGTACATCATTTTTGGAGGATTTTATGTGTTTTACAATGCTTATCTACACCTTGGTTATGAGGTTTTACCTAAAAACTGGGTAAATTTACCGATTCTAAAATATATCAACACTGCTGTTCACCACGACCAACACCACACCACAATTAGATACAATTTTGGATTATATTTTAACATTTGGGATAGACTAATGGGAACTCTCCACCCGGATTACAACAAGCTTTATGCGGATACAAAAAGTGGGGTGAATTCTGAGGTGAGTTTGTAAGAATTTTACTAGACAAGTTTGTATTTATTTTAAAAGTTAAAGCTACATGATCAATATTTTACAACAAATAGATCAGCAAAAACAAGAACTAGAAAATCTTCGACCTATCAAACCTGAATATTTAGCCAAAATCCGTGAAAAATTTAAACTAGAATATAACTTTTACTCCAATAATTTGGAAGGAAATACCCTAACTTTAGGTGAAACCAGAAGCTTGATTTTACACTCTTACAAGGTTACAATTGATAAAAAACTCAAAGATATTGAGGAAATGAAATCTCACCTTGAAGTCTATGATGAAGTTGGATTTTTACAAGATAAAATTCTTACCAAAGACAAAAAACCACTTGAAATAAGCCAAAACTTGATCAAAAACCTACACAAACAGATCTTTGTGGAAGACGAGAAAAGATCACGGGAAGAAAATGGAATTACCAAATATTACACAATTCCAGCTGGCAATTATAAGCTCGAACAAAATCATGTAATCACTCCAACAGGCGAAAAATTTTACTACAGCGAACCTGAAATGGTGCCACAAATGATGTCCGATTTGGTCGACTGGTACAACAAAAAACGACTAGAATTGCACCCTGTGGTTTTGGCAGCAATTTTTCATTACAAATTTATCCGAATCCACCCTTTTGGTGATGGAAATGGAAGAATGGCAAGGTTTTTGATGAATATGATTTTGCAAAGTGGTGACTACAGTTTGGCGGTGGTCAAAAGTGATGATAAAAGCAAAGAGAAATATTTACAGTCTCTACAAAAAACCGACCAGAATTTTTTTGATATTCAAACTTGCTTAGAATCTGACCAAATAGAGCTTTTTGAGGCATTTATAACCGAAGTTTCAGAGCTTGTATTGCACTCCACAGACCTGATGATACGAGGAGCTAAAGGCGAAGATATTACTGAAACCAAAGATTTGTTAAGGCTATTTGAAATGGAGCTGAAAACTAAAAAAGGAGAAGATTTGGTGAACAACAAAAATTGGCTTTTAGATGAGCAAAATAAATTGAAACTGGAGCAGAATTATAAACTTTTGGCAGATAATGTGGAAGATTTTGTAAAGATTTTAGGGGAGGAATGCTTTGAGGGTTATGAAAAACTATTACCCTCTGAACATCAAATACTTGAAGGAGTTCACTGGGAATTTAAAGATAAAAAAACTGGGAATAGGATCTATAAAATTGTGTTGTATTTATTGGTAAAATTTGATAATTCGTACTGGAATATTAGTTTAGATTTTCGTAAACATAAGTGGTATGGTGAAAACTTGGGTCAACACGAAAAAACCTACAAATACGGCGAATTTATCAGCGAAAATGACATCAAAGAATTTATCGCTTTCCTCATCAAAACCTCCAAAGAATTTTTATAATTCGTTCTAAAACTCCTCACTTTTCACTTTCTCCGCTCCACCAATCACCATGGCAAATTCTCCCTTAAAATTCAGGTTTAAGTTATCGATTTCAGACACTTTGGTGCGTAAAATAACCTCGTGAAGTTTGCTGATGTCTTTGATGATACAAATTTCTCGCTCCAAAGGTAAATTTTCTTTACACTCCGCCAAAAACTTTTCCATTCGATGAACTGATTCGTACAAAACCACTGGAATTTCGCTTGTTGCAATTTTTTTCCACTGTTTATTGCGACCTTTTTTGATGGGTAAAAATCCCACAAACCAAAACTCTTTCCACACCAAACCAGAAGCTACGATCGACGGGACAAGTGCGTTGCTGCCAGGTAAAACCGTGTATTTTAGCTTTAGTTCTTGAGCAATTTGGATGATTTCAATTCCAGGATCAGAAAGTCCAGGGGTGCCAGCGTCGCTAACCACACACACAATTTGCTCGTTTTCAGGGTCAGTATTTTGCTGTTCAGTTTTGGCTAAAAGTTCTAACTCCTTGGTGATTTGGGTTTGGTTAAAATGTTGATTTTTGGTGACTTGAATGTATTTTGCGGTGGTTTTTAGGTCTAAAAGTTGTATCAATTTGCCAGTTTGCCGAGGGTCTTCGGAAATTATAGTCTGGGCTTTTTCTAAAAGTTTAATGGCTCGAAGGGTGATATCTTCAAGGTTTCCGATTGGGACGGGGACAAAATATAACACTTTTTTAGCAAGTTTGGTTTTGTGGTTTTTGGCAAAGGGTGTGTCGAATTAGCAAAAATTACATTATAAACACTATATGTAGTAATTAAAATTTGATTATAGCTACTGTAGATAGTAGTGTGTTTGACAGTTATGTCAAAGTTTATATGGTTTAGGTTGGCTTTAGCGTTGGATTCGAAAACTCACCTACAGTCTATAACATTAACTATATGCAAATTTTAACACCGATTTATTTTGATAAGGACTTAATCAAAAATATTTTATCATCAACAGGTACAGGTTGGATACCTATTTATAAAACCACTACAATTGAAGACAAGACAAGTGAGAAAAAAATTAAATTAGGTGGAGGTTTAGGGGTAGAAATAGGTTTTAATGAATTATTGCAGTTTATAGGAAAAGCAAAAGCAAGTGGAGACTTGCAAGGAGATTTTGACACCACAGACTTTTTAAAATATGCAGTAGAAACAAGTTCAGAAAAAGAAAATACTGAATTTGGTGCATTTTATCAAGAACTGCCGAAACTTAAAGAAAATAAAGCAATTGTCGAAATTAACTTTAAAAATAAAAATGATCTTAAATCTGGTGACTTTGTAGAATTTAACTGTAAGTTTTTGAAAAACTCTCTTAAAGATACTTTAGAATTTTTATCTGAGGGAATTAATTTATACAATCAAGGATTGGAGCATTATTTGGTTTCCAATATTAAATACGAGGGCATAGATAATACAATGGATCAAAATCAAATAACCTCAGAAATTATGATAAGAAGTTTAAAAGAGAAAGAGAAATACTTAGATGATAACAAAAGTAAAAATCTAAAGTGGGTGCCTATTGTAAAACAAATTATTGATCAAATTTTACCGTTACTTGAAAAAAATGATCTGTTAGAGTTAAGAGCAGAAATAAAAGGGTTGGGTACTGTTAAAACAATTATTTTAGTAGAAAAAAAATTTATACTTGGGTCACTAAATAAGTTTTATGGAAACGATTTTACTGTAATTGGTAAAGTTGTAAAACATGAACAAAGAGGTAATTATTCAGCTTTAGAATCAACTATATTTAGCCAACTCGATGATAATCTTATAGACAAGCTAGAAGAAGGGTTATCTAAATTTAAAGATGTTTTAAAGCCTTTCAAAGCAGATTCACAGATTGAATCAAGTAAAAGCAATATAAGAATATCAAATGTGGAAATTTTAAAGATTTTACCAATTGCTATCTATAGTTAAAATAAATTTTTACACTCTAATCAATCAATTTAACCACTTTTAGTAAAATAAAAACTAGGACTATTTCTTTAAAATGGAGGTCAGGAGACCTCCTCTACAATTTATTTTTAAATTTTAATGCCCAAATCCAGAATAATCTTGACCAAATCCGTCTAAAATCTTTGGTTTAAAGGTAATGTCTGATTATCAAGTTTTGGCGTCTAAAGTCAAAGAACTAGAAGCTTTTGAAACCAAGCAAAAACACACTTGGTGTTCGGGGTGTGGAAATTTTGGAATTACAGCAGCTCTTAGGCGGGCTTTGGTTTTGGAAAATATTGCCCCAAAAGATGCTATGATTTGCTACGATGTGGGCTGTAGCGGTAACGAAAGTGACAAAATAAATTCCTACACAATTCACGGTCTTCATGGTCGAGTTTTGCCTTTAGCTAGCGGAATTAGCCTTGCAAATTCAAACCTGCAAGTAATAGCTCAAGCGGGCGAGGGGGCAACTCTTTCAGAAGGAATAAACCATCTTATTCACACCATTCGCAACAACTTCAACATCACCTTTATCTTACACAACAACCAAAATTACGGGCTAACAATCGGTCAAGCCTCCAGCACCACCAGAGAACATGTAAAAATGTCCGCTTCCCCAGACGGAGTTTTGACTCATGAGCTAAACACTTTAGATCTAGTTTTGGCGTGCAATCCAACTTTTGTAGCCCGAACTTTTAGTGGAGATATTGATCATATTACCGAGACTATTCAGGCTGGTATGAATCATCAGGGATTTAGCTATATAGAAGTTTTGCAGGCTTGCCCTACTTTTAATAAAGACACTCCACAAGAATGGTATTGGGATAAAATTCACAAATTAGACCAATCTAATCACGATAAAACCGACATTTGGGCAGCTAGAAAAGTTGCTAGCGAAGATTTTGACAAGCAAATTGCGATTGGAGTATTGTACCAAAATGACACTCAAAAAGACTTTGGTAGCAAGGTTGTAGCCCGTGAAGGTTATCAAACCAATCTAACTGAGGAAGTTAAAAATTACGATGTAGCAGGGCTTTTGGAGAGGTTTGTGTAGGGATTAAAGTTGTTGTATTATACAAATTTCACTATTTATCATTACAGTGTATTAAACGCAAAAATGATTTATATCTATTTCACCAACCACCACAAACATATCCCGGAAGTACTGCGACTGCCACCCCTTTCAGAAGGGGAATTTCGAGTTTAGTTTCAATTTGAAGTTAGGTTGGTGTTTAGTGAAATGGGTATAAATGCACTTTTTGACTTTAGTTTAGATTCTAAATGTAGTTGACATAACCAATCTTTCTTACTAAATTTAAAGTATTACTATTTCTTATGTCTGACTCTAATATTATTACTACTCAAAGAGATAAAAATCAAATTACTTTGCCGAGTTCAGTGGTCAAAAAAATTGGTGCCAAAAAAGGCACAAAATACCGCTTAATTATCAATGAAAAAGGAAATATGGAGTTTGTGATAATCAAAAACGATATTCGTAAATATATGGGAACTTTAAAAAATGAAAAATCTGCAGTTGAAATAATTCGCCAAGACAGGCAAAAAGACGATCAAAAAGCTTTAAGTTGGTAGAAATATGAAAGAATATATTGTAGATGCTTGTGTCTTAGTAGGTTTTTTAAAAAATGAAAAATCCGCTTCAATTTTTGTAGAGTATTTAGATAAAAGTTTTGAAAATCAAGCTCAACTCATAGCCAATTCTGTGAATTTGGGTGAATTTTATTTTTCAGCTTCTAGGTACATGAATTCAAATATAGTAGATGAGTTTTTGCAGGATTTAGAAATCAAATATTCTCTCAAAATTTACAATCCAACTTATCAAGATTGCCTAGAATCAGCCAAAATAAAAGCCACTGGTGGAATTGCTTATTTCGATTGTTTCAATTTAGTTGTAGCCAAAAAATACCCTAAGGCTCAAATTCTAACACTCGATAAAGAATACAAAAAGTTTGAGAATGAGTATAATATCAATTTTTTGTAAATTTTTTTATCTTCTTACCACTCCAAATCCCGCACATTTTCTTTAATCAAATAAACTATTACACTAAAAATTACCATACTTAAAATTGGTAACGATAAAACTTCAGAGCCAAAAAGATATTTTAGATAAACCAAAAAAGAGGTTAGATTTATCACAATTGGAATCCAGAATTTTTTGGGGAAATAATAAGCGTAAATTATTGAAATAACATCTGCTATAAAAAAGTAGCGATCGTGCATTTTGGGTAGAACAAATGGAATCCCAACTGCCGAAAGAAGAGTCAGATTTAGCCAATATTCTTCTTTGTTTTCAAGCTTTTTCTTCCAAAAAATAACACACAACATCAGTCCAAAAATAACTGCCAAACCAAATCCAAATTTACTAAAAAGTTCATAGTCAGCACCACCAAACCAAACGTAAAGTGAAGGTGCATTTTTAGTTAGATCTCTGTAAGTGTTCTGTTGTCCGACATAAACATCAAATACAGCATTCCAAGTTTTACCGGCAATTACAGCAGGCAGCATCATCAAAAAATACACAATTGGTGCGACCAAAAAATGTAGCAGAGTAACCTTTCTTTTTATAAAAAGCAGTATCAAAATCGGTATAAAAAATATTGCTTGAAGTTTAAAACTTACTGCGACGGTGAAGAAGGCAATAGTCCAAATAAATTTTTCTTTTAGCAAAAACCAAAAACTAGCAACCAGAAAAGCCGTATAAATAACATCAGACTGAGACCAAACGGAAGAATTTAGAATAATATTTGGGGAAAATAAAATACCAAAAAAAGCTATAGTCGGGATAAATTTTGAAAGTTTTTTGGGTGAAACTGAGCCGTTTGAAGTGTTTTTGGAATCTACCAAAAATTTTACTACAAAATAAACTAAAATGGCTAAAATGTAGTCAAAAATAATCGAAATTAATTTGATTGAAATAAGTTTGTCACCACCAAATAAGCTCGCTATTATGAGTAAATAAAGGTAAGGTGGGTTGTAATTTGAAAAATTATCTTTTAGGGCAGACCAATAGCCGTGATTGGTAATATAATCATACCAAGGACTAAGATAAGAACCATAATCTCCAGATTCGTATTTAATAGCCGAATACCTAATCCAGCCAGAAATCGCCAAACCGACTATAAAAAACAAAACCCCAAAAAATCTAGAAGAAAAAACATAATCTTCAATTTTTTTATACTTCAAAAAAAACTTTATAATTTGCTTGGTCGGTGAGTGCATTTTATGTTATGGTAAGTCGCTAAGTTTATAATGTCAAAAATAATAATTGTTATTATAAAAACATAATTTTTGTATCACTGTCTTCGCTCTACTGTTTAATAAAATAGGGACGTAATTGCCTCTATAAACCAAAATATCCTAAAGCAAGCGAAGTAAAGACCGTTTTTAAGTTAAATTTATCATTAACAATTAACCACTTATAATTATGAAGACTAACAATTACTAACTTCCTTAACAATTTCTATTTTCAATCTTTTAATTTTACCCATTGACCAAATGTTAACTTGACCTTGGCAAACCTTGTCTTGTTCGTTGGTGTTGTACCAAATAAAATCAGGACTTTGATCTTGGTTAATATCTAACAAACTAAACTGCCAACCTAAATCTTGAGATTTTGGCATTTCTACAGTGGCTAAACTATCAAGATCTTGTAAAAGTCTAACCTCTACTCTTCCTTGATCTGACTTGATTCGAGTCGCATTGGTTTGGCGAACTATTAAATCTGGAAAGCCGTCGTTATTAAAATCATTTATAGTCACTGGAATTTTGATTAATTCACCATCTTCATTTACAGTATCAACCCAAGGCAACCAAGCTGTGGATTTACTTGTTTTTGTAATAATTGAGCTGTTTTTGTCTTCCAAAAAGTTCACCATCACAGCTCCTCTATATTTTACATCTTTACCTACATAATTAAACACCAAGTCATTTTGTTTATCTCCATCAAAATCTCCACCACCTAAAACATTCCAATCATTTAGATTTTCAATGTCGGGTTTTAGCCATTGTTGCTTTTGAAGCTGTCTATTTTTTATAAACCAAACCAAAACTTTTGGATCTTTAGAATCATTATATTTCCAAACCAAATCACTACTACCATCATTGTTAAAATCACCCACAGTTCCAACCTTCCATTTGCTGTCATCGATTGTTGGCAGGGTTTTTAATCCCAAAACTTTTTGTCCATCCATTAGCCAGACTACTATCTTATTATTAGTTTGATTTTGCCAAATAATATCGGGTTTTTCATCAGAGTTAAAATCTCCACTGCCTACAACTTTCCAAGAATTGTTGGTGGGTTTTGGATAACGATCGACATTGGCAGTTGATGTTGTGCTAAACTCATCATCTAATTTGTATTCAGCTATATTTACTTGTGGAAAAAGCTCCTCAGAGTCAGAAACAAGACCCAAACCTGATTTGATTATTGAAGGTATATCAGGTCGGTTAATAGCTTTGGCATTGTTGGTAATATTGTTTCCAAGTTCTGAAATATTTCCAGCATACCTTGCAAAAAGAGCTGTAAAACCAAGTAAAAATACAAGATTTACCCCAATAATTGCACTAATCATGAGGTTTCTACGCACTTTCTGGGGACTCATTTGAGTGCCGCGAACTGCTTTAACTACATAATTAAGATCTTTTTTCTTAGTTTTTTTGGGAGTAGTAGCCATCTGTTTTTGTTTTTATTTTGTTTATATCTAATTAAACTCCACTAAAAATGTGTTGTCAAAATCAATCATGGCAACAAAAAACCTCTCAAAGTTAATTGAAAGGTGTTTATTGAATTTTGGTATTGTGGCGGGACCGACGGGATTCGAACCCGCTACCTCCGCCGTGACAGGGCGGCACTCTAACCAAATGAGCTACGATCCCACAAGAATTCAAACAGAATAATTGGAGAGAATGTTGGTTTTTGTCAAATATTTGTGTTGGAAGCGAGTAGGAATCTTAGTTAAATTGGTTTGACAAACTAAATACTTTGTTATACATTGTATGTATGTCCACAAAACCAAGCAAGCTAATTGCCCTAAGGATTCCGTTAGATTTATATGAAATGATCTCTCAAAAAGCCAAAGAAGAAGACAGGTCTATCTCTAACTATATCAAAAAAACTTTAAGGCAAGAGTTTATTGAGCAAAAGCTAAGAGATCTTCCAGAAGATTCAGTACCTCTAAGCTTGGTAGAAGAAGAAAAGATTCGAATTTCGAGAGAGCAGATCTTGAAAGGAAAATCTGTTGCTGGAACGGCAGACGAGTTAATAGCACACATGCATAAATCTTTAGAAGATTAGATATGTTCAAACTGGAAGCTTCTAATCAATACATTGAAGATTATATTAAATTAGCTAAAAATAACACTAAACTACAAAAGCGAATTTACAAAGCTCTACAATTATTAGAGTCTAACCCTTTTCATAACAGCCTGAGAACACACAAAGTTAAAAACTCTTTTAGTAGCTGGGTTGAAGGTGATGTTAGAATTATTTGGGAATATAGCGAGCAAAAAGAGATTATCCTACTTCTTATGATTGGAAGGCATACGGGAAGCCTTAAGGTGTATTAAAAGATAGGTTTTTTGGTCACGGTTTTTACTTTTAGGGTAAAAAAACCAGGCAATAAAAAATCTCCGGTACTGTACGATGTATAAAATATACAACGAGTCCCGGAGAATCATCTCAACCCTCTATGATCACCTCAGGGGTTAGGAGACTTTGGACCAGCCAGGGAGTCTCTCTTTAATGCCTGGAAAGATCCAGGATGTAGTGAGGAATAGAGTAATCATAATACTCAACTTTCCAAACAACATCCAAAGAATTGAAATCCAGGCAAAGATGAAGAATTGCAAATCTGTAATTCGACCTTTAATAAACAAGTCAACTACAGATTGCGACACCCCTGGATCGTAGCCAACATTGCAGATGGCTGAAACCAGGTAGAAAGTCTCCCACCAGAAATTGATTTCTGGAATCGTGATATGGATCAAAATTGACCCAAGACCAACTAAGAGTAGTCCAAAGCCAACTTGAGTTAGAACTTCTCTCCACAAACCGCTATAGTTCGGGTGAACATTCCAAAAACCGAGTTTTTCTCCAAAAAAGTACACAGGATAGCTTAAGGCAACATATTTTGCAATACCCCCTCCAGTACCACCAACTGCGGTACCAGACAGCATTACGATGTATATTGCGATTTGGGATTTAATGCTCCACCCTCCGTATATTTCACCATTATTGGCAAAAATATCAGAGGCAATGTTGAACCCAGCAGTGTGTGCTGAGGTTACGTCAAATAATTTTGACAAGCTGACCTCAATTGCCTGGCTAAGGTTGTGTATGTTATTCCAATTTACGTCATGGAGCAAAACACTAAGACCGAAGCAATTAACAAAAAGAGTGCAACTCAAAATTATTGTGATAGCATGGTCAGAAGCCATCAGTGATTTGGGGTAACGCTTTTCTATTTCCTCACAAAAGTATTTTATTTTTATCAATTTGAATTTCTTAGAAACCGAAATTAAAAAATCCAAAATTCGATAGTAATAGGTAGCTGCCAGAGGAAAGCCTAAGCCTCCCCAAACAAAAGTCCCCGCCCAGAAAAAAATTAATGGGAGGTTTCTTTGTGAAATTGTTGCGTTACCGGGGTCGTTTGCAAAACCGGCGTTTGCAAATCCGAAGCCCCCCGTAATGAGGGCAGATTCCCAAGACAATCCAAATAGCTTCAGTGGGAATGCAGAAATAACTAAAATTCCTACAAACACGTGAACTATTGTAAAAATAATTTCGGATTTTGTTAGTGCCAAATCCTCATGTTCTCGAGCTTTGCGTTTTGAAAGCACCAAGATCGCCGTGATCAACATACCTCCTAAGCATGCTAGCCAAACAGTATATCGACCGAATTGTGAGAGATATCCAAAATCGACACCCAAAGAAAGTCCGCTCAATGTTTCTGAACTGGCGTTGTAGAAAAAACACCAGGTAAAAAACAGAATTGGGTTGCTTCTAATTTCTTGAGGGATTTTTTGATTATTGCCTTCAATGAAAAAAAGCAATACTGATAGTCCGAAAATAATTTCCATTGTTCCGCCGAATAAAATCCAAGCGGAAGTGGGTGTTGCTTGGGCAATATATTTTCCAAGTTTGGTGTATCTTACTGCAATAGCAATAATAAATCCCACTCCAACAAGTAAAAACCAATCTGACATTTTTTACCCTAAGCTCCCTTTAGCTCAAAAAAATTTTCCTTCTGTAAAAGCGTGTCAGCGAGGTGATTAGCCGACACAAATTAGGCAGTTATTAAATGTCGAAAACTGAGTTTCAACATTGTTTATGCCTAACTGTAGCTATTTACATACAACAAAAATTGGTAGTAGTCAAGGGCTAATAAATTTTGATTAGAAGTTGAGCAAGTTGGTTATTTAGTCCAATCTTGGAGCTTTAGATCAGGGATACTTTGGAAATGTTTGGTGTTGTTGGTAACCAAAATAAGATCATTGGCTAGACAAATAGAAGCGATCATGAGGTCGAAATCTTGAACTGTTTTACCTGTTTTTTTGAGATTAAACTTTAGTTTGGAGTATATTTTTGCACTAGCTAAATCAAAATCTAAAACGGTTAAACTACTAGAAATCGCATCGTAATATTCAACTAAAGCTGATTCTTTTGCTGGTGGAGAGTTATAAATACCAAAATACGCTTCCGAAAGAACAATTGAGCATAAAAACAGCGAAAAAGATGATTTGTTTCTTAAATTATTTCCAACTTGAGGGTTGCCTCTAAAATTTAGGGAAAGAATGTTTGTGTCGAGCAAGTACATAAACTAATCTTTGAACAAATTTTGATAATAAGAATCTGGTTTGGATACCCAATTTTTACGCAAATCTGATTGAGCTTTTTCTATTTTTTTCCAGTCAGAGTCGGCAATGTCTTTGCCTGCTCCAAAGTATTGTAAAAGAGGATTTTTAGAATTTTGTTGTTCGTATTCTTTGGTTAAAATCTCAGCAACCAAACTACTTGTGCTTTTCTTACCTACAGACTGTTTTGCTTTTTGAGCTAGCCACTGTTTGATTTCGGGGTTTTTGAGGTAGATCACCATTGTTGCTTGAGACATGAATTTAATGAGATTTGATAACAACACAAATATAATCGTGCAAACATATTTTGTCAAAGCTTCCGCGTCGATTGAGCGAAGTGCTAATTGAAAGTGTATACTAGTTTCACTAATTACTACCACAAACATACCCCGTCAGACTACGTCTGCCACCCCTTTCAAAAGGGGAATTTCGAGTTTAGTTTAAATTTGAAGTTAGGTTGGTGTTTAGTGAAATGAGTGTAAATATTGAGTAAAGTCCCCACCCGGGGGATACTGTGAGAGCGTAGCGGGTCACAGAGGGGGTGGGGAAGTCGCCGTTAAATAATGTAGAGGCGATCTCGGATCGCCATCATCAAATTGTGTGGCACCAGGCGACGGGAATCAGGTTTTTAATTATAATTGGGTATGAACGCGAATCAAGGCAAATAATACGAGAAATTTTTATAACCTTGTCAAATTTCTTTGATTTTTGGTTACTTGACTAACTAAGCTCAATTTATAATGGGCAGAGGTAAAGCTTTTTATAGTAACAAATTTATGAATATTCTTCTTTTGGGTATGATGGGGTCTGGCAAATCAACAGTTGCAAACCTAATCTCACAAAAATTAAACCTGCCGATTATTTATATGGACAAGGAGATTTTGAAACGAACCGGTTTTACTTCGGCTAGCGAGGTTTATGAGCACAAAATGAGCCTTTGGAAAGAAACTGAAATCACTTTATCCAAGGAATATAGCAAAAAAGATGGTCAGATTATTGTTTGCACCGCCTCGGTTTTGGATAACGAATTAAATATTATTCACTTTGAAGAAAATACCCACAACCTTAAAAGTATCTATCTCAAAGCTAATCCTACGACTTTACTAAAAAGAATTTTGGAAAAATCACCTGACGCTTTGCAAAAAACTGATTCACAAAAAGCCGAACTGCTGGAAAGCATTCAAGAAATTTTTGATCGTAGGGATAGTTATTTTGAGTATTATACTGATATTACTATTGAAACCGATAAACTGGACGCCCAAAATACAGCCAATAAAATTTTAGCAACTATTTAATTTATAAAACCTTATCAATATGTCAGAAACTGCTCCGCTCGAATCACCTTTACCGCTTTTGAAAAAAGCAAATTTTTATCAGCTGGAAAATATTAACTTGTAAAATATGTCACAAAAAAGATTACAAAAAATGGGCAAATATGAGCAAGTTGAGTTTGGTAGTATTTTGCTGGAAAAACTAGAAAAAACCTCATTTTGGTCAGCCGAAAGAATTTTGTTTATAGCAAATTTGGTGGTGTTTTTGGGTTGTGCCTTGGCTTTGATGGTAACTGAAAATGGGAATACCTTAAATGGTAATTTTAACACTTTTTGGGATTATTTATTTAATTCTGTGAGTGTCGGAACTCTTACAGGATTGTTCCGTGGAGACAGTGGAAATTATACCTTTTGGGGGCAATTTGCATTGCTAATTAACATGGTGATTTCGGGAATTATAGCCGGAATTGTAAGTGTTATTTTGCTTCTTTTCGTGCGAAGTGGACTAAATAGAAACAAAAATATGGAAAACCAAATCGAAAAAATTGGTTTGAATTCTTTTGGAATTATTAATTTTATCCTGATTGATCTTGGAATAATTTGGATTTTGGGTATAGTTTTGTTTCTATTTTTTGGTAAAGACAGCCTCTGGCAAGCTATTTTTGACTCAGCTTCGCATATTTTTAATGATGGAATTACTGCCAAAACTAATAGCATGATACCATTTCGAAATAACCTAGGGATGCTTATTTCCGGAGGCTTTTTAATTACTGTTGGAGGTTTTGGAATTGCAATTAGAGCGATTTTCTATAAGTGGTTTTTGAGTTTTGTGGGTCTAAAAGATCTTGCTAAAAAAATCCCAGAATCTTTGATTGCCCCTCGTAATTTTGCGGCTTTGATTGTAGGGGTTAGTTTGTTTTTACAAATTGGAGGAGGATTTATGATTCACTATTTTGAGAAAGGAAATCCGCTTACTTTTGCAGGCGATGGTTACACCTCAGAAGTTACCAAATCCGCCAACGCTTGGTATATGTCGGTTTCTAGTAGAACTGCTGGATTTAATACTTTTGCCCTCAAAAATCAAAGCGGTGAGTTTGTCTCAGATATGAGTGTAATGAATGATAAAACCAGTTATGTTTTGATTTTATTGATGACTGTTGGAGCTTCCTCTGGTTCGTTTGCCGGAGGCGTGCTTAAACTCACAGCCTTTATCTACTTATTTGTGTATCTTTACAGTAGATTTAGAGGTCGAAAAGAAGTTATGATTAGTGGTGATTTTGCTCATTTTAGTGAAAAAACCGTATTTGAAGCGAACTTTAGAATCATTGGATTTATTAGTATGATAGTTTTGATTACTTTAGGATTGTTTGTTTCGGATAGCGACATTAGCGGTTATTACCTACTTTTTGAGTCAATCTCAGCAGTTAGTAATACAGGACTAAGTCTTGGAGCTACACCTTTGCTTTCGGCAACTGGAATGGGACTTTTGATGATTTTGATGACGGTGGGTAAAATTGGGTTTATCTCCTTTATAATATCGTTCTTCCCTAATCTTCAAAAACTTCTCGATCAATCTGGCAGAGAAGCTAACGAATTTCCAGTGGATTAACAAATACAAAAACTATCTTATTAACTTATTTTCAATCTATTTTATATATTTTTATGAATTACCAAAAATTATTGAGAGCTTTTGTACCCGCTCTGCAAGTTCAACTAGCTCCGGCTATTGGGTACTTTTTCTGTCTTTTAGTCAGTCTTTTTTATCTATTTCTAAACGATTCTAGCTATGTCCAAGAAAAACCACAGCTTATGTTTTTTGGATTTGGAGTGTCTATGATTTTGTTTGCGTTAGGCATGTTTTTAAACAAAGCTTTTTTGGAAGGTCAAAATATTCCTAAGTCTTTACGAAGAGGAGCTTTGATTACTATTTTAGCTTGGGTATTTGCTTGTACCGTGTCGGCTTTTACTTTTGTTTTAGCTGGTTTTCCTGACCCAAGCAGGGTTGGAGATTTTACCTTTTTCAGGATGTTTGTAGATGGTTGGTATGAGTCTATGTCTGGGTTTACAACCACTGGAGCTAGTATTTTACCAAGCGTTGAGGTTTTTCCACGTAGTCTTTTGCTTTGGAGAAGTGCAATGCACTTGATTGGTGGTATGGGAATTGCATATTTGGGCATCACTTTAATCAAAGCTATTTCAGCTCCTAGAGAAGATATTATTAATGGAGAGGCTGAAACTCATACTATTTTGGAGTACCACAACGAAGAAGAGGCTAGAGAATCCGGTTTTGATTTTCTTAAAATTTATCTTTTGATTACTGGAATTTTGATCGGTCTTTTAATTATTTCCGGAGCAAGTTTTAGACAAACTCCCTACAAAAATTGGCATGATAATGTGTATGATTCGGTTTATTATTCATTTTCAACCATGGGAACCGGAGGTTTTGCACCGTACGATGCTAGTGCAGGTCTTAAGATAAAGGAAAATGGTCAAGAAATTATTGGAGGACTTAGAAATCCAGCTTCTGAGTGGATCATTGCCTTTTTCATGTTTGTAGCTGGTGCTAATTTCGCCATTTGGTACGACCTTTTGATTAAAAGAAGGCTTGGGTATTTGCTTAAAAACAAGGAATTAAGACTTTATACAGGAATCGCCGCTGGGTTAACTTTACTCATAGGAACGGGTTTGTACTTTTTGCGAGATAGTCGAAATCTAGAAGAAAGTTTTAGGTACGCATTTTTTAATGTAACCAATATTATGAGTACGACTGGGCTTGGAAATGCTGACTTTACTCTTTGGCCAGCCATTGCTCAAGGATTTTTGTTTATCGCTTATCTTACTGGAGGTATGGTTGGGTCAACTTCAGGAGGTTTGAAAGCGGTGCGATTTTTAGCTGGTTTTGAATATATCAAAATGGAGTTACGAAACTTACTTACAGGTTCGAACAAAAAAGAATTTGTATTAGATGAAGTTAAATACAACAGACAAGCTGCAGGGCTTATTTTATCAACCATGATTTTGTACTTCTTTACCTTCTTTACTGGCTTGATTTTGATTATGGCAACAAGTCCTAAAGTCACCATGATGGACGGAACCACAAGCAATATCGATTTTACCTCTGCTGTGACTGCTTCTATTGCAAATCTGGGTAACATTGGACCTGCAGTAGCAGTTGGGAGTGTAAATGCTGGACCTAGTGGGAATTATTCAGTTTATTCTGAGTGGGCAAAAATTGTCATGATTTTACTAATGTTTATCGGTCGGGTGGGAATTTTGAGCTTGGTGGTTTTGTTTATCACGCCAAAAGGTCAAGAAAATATCGATATGGAGATTCCGGAAGAGATGTTTGACAGCGATTTGCCACTTCTAATTAGATAAGGAAATGGTTAAGTTGATTTTATTCTTTAAATTTTATAATCCAAACTTTGCTAAAAAACTATCTTAATCTTAAACAAAAACTTCTCAAAAAAATTATTCTATACAATTAACAACATATCAAAACACTATGATCTATCTACTTATCGGCCCAATCGGTGCCGGCAAAACCAGCGTTGGAAACGCAATTGCACAAAAACTTGGCTACGAATTTTTGGAGTTAGACGAACAAGCCCTTCGTCGCTCTGGATTTGAAACTATTCGAGATGCTTTCAAAAATGGCAGTACCAAATTCAAAGAAGCTGAGCTAGAAGTTGCCAAAAAGCTTAGCCAAAAAGACAATATGGTAATTGCTTGTGGCGGTGGAATGGTGGTCAACCAGCTCAATTTTGATTATTTTAGAGAAAGTGGGAAAGAGGTTAAAATCGTCTATTTAAATGTAACTCCACAAACTCAGGTTGAGAGACTAGTTGAAAAACATGCATTTTTTGAGGAAAAGCAAAAAGAAATCCTTGAAGGTGTCAAAAAAATCTACGAAGAAAGAGACTTTTTGTATCGCTTGATCAGTGACCAAATTGTAGATACTCAAAAGCTTGGTGTTGACGAAGTGGTAAAAGCAATTTTGAAATAGAGAATGAGTATTTTTGACCTATTTGATTTTGCAGTCGAAATAATTGCGAAATTAGGCTATTTTGGAGTTTTTTTGGGTACTTTCCTGGAGGGAGTTTTTCCTCCAATTCCTAGTGAGATCCTTATGGGATTTTCTGGATTTTTGATAGGGCAGGGAAGGTTTCAATGGATTCCAACAATTATCGCTGCGAGCCTTGGAAACATAGCCTCGGTAAGTTTGATATGGTTTGTAGGAAAGACTTTAGGAAGAGACTTTATTCTCAAATGGGGTAAATATATTGGAGTAACTGCTAAAGAAATTGAAAGCGGGGAAAAAATGTTTGCTAAGTACGGATATTGGGCAGTTTTTCTTTTACAAATGGTGCCTCTCGCTCGCACGTTAATAGCTTTTCCAGCTGGAACTTTAAAAACCGTTTATTGGAAATTTATAATTGTTAATACTCTTGGTGCCACAGCTTGGCTGACATTTTTACTTTATCTTGGCTACACTTTTGGTGAAAACTGGGAAAAAATAGAAGATTTTATGAAACCATTTGAGCGAGGTATTTTAGCTTTAGCAGCTGTATTTTTCATCTTTTTAGGTGTTAAGTTTTTCTTGCATATCAAAAAACAAAGAGAAGAAGGAGCTGGGCCTAAGATTTCGATTGAATAATTTTAATGCTAAATAGATGGTTTGTTTATCATTAAAACTGGGTAGGGCTAAGAATTTATCTTACACCTTATTGGGTATTTAGTGGGGTAAATTTCCAGAATTCTAGGTAAATCAATCAACCCAAAAAAAATTTAAGCTGAAATAAAGTCTCAAAGAAAGAATTATCAAAAACCAAGATCCGCCTTTTACTTATGCTCCTTTCACCAACCACTCCAGGCACAATTTAGTGGAGGGTTACATTTCTTCATACCCCGAGGGTTGTTTTGAACAAATCACTGAACTGGGTTATTAAAAGGGAAATTTCGAGATTAGCCTCAATTTTAAGATCCTCTGCGATTAGTTAAATTATTATAAATCAAAGCTACCTCAAATTTCCAGTCATCTGGCGATATTCAAGGTAATTTATATATTCTTTATTTTCAGCCATTTTGCTAAATTCTTGTCTCACTTTAATAATATTTTCTGTTGCTCTAAACACAAAAGCGTCACTACCAGCGCCTGAGCCATATGAACACATAAAAACCAATTCTCCTGGCTGAACTTTTTCCAAAACTGCCATCAACCCCATCAAACTGGAGGCGGAGTACGAATTTCCTAAGTATTTTACCACCAAAGAAGTCTGAGTTTGTTCTTTACTAAAACCTAATTTAGCTGAAATTCGAGTTGGAAATTTACCGTTTGGCATGTGAAAAACTGTATGAGCAAAATTTTCTGGCTTAAGATTGGTTTTTTGAAGTAAAGCTGTCGAAGCCTGATAAACATGATGAAAATAAGAAGGTTCTCCTGTAAATCTACCAGCATGAGATGGGTAATCACTACCACTTCGTCGCCAAAAATCTGGGGTGTCGGAGCTAAAAGAGAGGTGATCTACAACTTCTAAGGCTACATTTTCAGTTCCTAAAACCACCGCTACAGCTCCAGAACCAGCTGTAAATTCTAAAGCATCGCCTGGTTTGCTGTTGGCTTTGTCTGAACCGATACACAAAACCAAATCCGACTGTCCAGATTTTACCACTCCAAGTCCACTAACAATGGCTCCGGTAGCAGCTTTGCAGGCAAATTGAGTGTCGTAAGCATTATAATTATGCCCCAGTCCCAAAAGTGAAGCGATTACAGTAGAAGAAGGGTTGACGGCGTAAGGAGGGGTTTCGGATCCAAAAAATACTCCACCAATTTTTTCTCGGTCAATTTCTGCTTTAGCTAAAGCCATTTGGCTGGCTTCAAATCCCATTGTGAGCGAATCTTCGTCATTTTGAGCAATAGTTTTTTCGAAAACTCCTAGTGAGGCTTCAATATTCTCAGAGTTTTTTTGCCAAACATTGGCTATTTCTTCAGTTTTAATTCTAAATTTTGGGAGATAAAATCCGTACGAAACAATTCCGGTCATAACCTCCAAACAGTGCTAATTTAAGACAAGATTGTCAAAGCCCCACGGCGACTGAGCGAAGGCATGCGGAGCAATGCTGAACAGGTCGGACTTTGTTCGACCACCAAAGCCCGGTGGCTCCTGATAGAAGTACTGGTGACAACCAAGTATAAACAATGCGGTAAAAGCTCAGAGAAGGATTTGTAGAGGCGACCACCGTATCGCCATTTTATCCTAGCCTTAACAACCTGTAATTAATCACAACCCAACGCTCTCATTCCTTTTCAAGCCCATTTTAAAGACAAGTTTTGCTAAAAAGTAGAGAATTACGCACCAAGCAATGCCTCCTAAAAATACAAATAAAGTTTCTAAAGCAGAATATTTTCCAAGATAAATTTGCATGGGGTGGTAAAAGGTAAAAGCAAAAGGTAAAAAACTTAACGGCAGGAGAGCGGGTAAAATATTTAGTGGAATGGTTTTGCCAGAAAGATGAACTCTAAAAGTTGATTGTAAGTCAATCAATCCCCAGATATCGGTAATAAAAAAAGCTAATGATCCAATCAAAAAATTCGTAAGAACTAAGATAAAATATCCCAACAAGTTACATGCTAGAAAAAGTAAAAAAACTAGTGGATTAGCTGGTAGTAACAAAAATTTAAAACCGATCACCCCTAAAATCCCAACCAGCAAAAACTCAGATGAGATAGAAAAAATATTCCAACCCAAATTTCCAATATACATCTGCAGCCAAGAATTTGAGGGTAAAAGTAAAACTCTGGAGATTTTTCCACTTTTTATATCGTCAGCAAGTCCATAAAGTAGAGTATTGTTTATTGAAAACATTGTCCCTACAATATAATATGTAAAAATAAACTTAAAATCAAAAAGTTCAAACCCGTTTATACTAGAAACATACCAAATTAAAATCGTTGCCAACAGAGTCAAAAGCCGTGAAACCAACCATGAAAAACTAGACCAGCGATAAGCAGTGTTAGATTTGAAAGCATATACAAACAAATACCACCACTTGTAATTCCTCCCCAAAAGTTTTTGGAGAAAAGTTGGTTGGAAAGTGGAGGTTTGGGTGGTCATTTTTTGAGTTTTTGAAATACCTTCTTTGCTTTTTGATCAAAAGTTTGAAGTTCATAATCTTCATCGATAGCTTTACTGATCAGATAACAGTCCACAATATCAAGATTATTTTTTGCGTACAACTCTGTAGAATTTAAAAGTAGCTTATGATCTTCAAAAGTAAAACAATCTAAATTAAGTAAAGATTCAATTTTCTCCCTTACTTCTAGTTTTGAAAGCCTGTAAATATTACCAGACAAAACATATACTAGTTCAAAAATTACACTTTTATCAACAAACAAATACGAAGATTTATCCACAGCTTCATCAATAAAATTTAAAATAAAATCTAATTGATTGTCATTGTCTTTGATCAAGATTCTGGCTAAAAAGTTTGTGTCAATGATGTGTTTAGTCATTTCTATAGATTTTTGTTACCAAAATAGTCTTGCTTAGCTTGGTCTATCTGGTCTTCTATGGATAGATTGGTGGGTATTTTTGGTTCAACTGAATTTACTAACTTTTTAAGCTTGTCTTTAATAGATTCTTTGGAATTGGTTATTTCTATTTTATGATTGTTCACAACTATTTGGATAAATTGATTTGAGTCCAAATCTAGCTCTTCTAAAAAACTTTTGGGAAGAGTAATTTGACCCTTACTAGATATTTTTACTTTTTTACTTTTTACTTTTGTAATCATGCTTTACATTTTTATGAAGTAAAGAAAATTAGTCAAGTAAAGAATTTATGATTTTCGTCTCTAAACATGAACCACGCTTTTGTACCGATCCCTAGTAATATAACCTACGATTCGAAGCTGAATAATTTCATTTTGCTGAGATTTTCCCCACAATTCGCCATTTCCATCAACCAAAATTTTAACCCTTCCTTTAACCAAAATATTACTTTCTTGGCATAGACCTCTATCTTGAGTGCAAAAAACTATACTCCATTTTCCACTATAATTTACAGGTTCAACAATTGCCGATTCGGTTACTTTTCCAAGGCTTGCGAGGGTGTTGCGAATAGGATTTTTTTCATCTAATTTGCGATAATCGCTACTTGCAAAAATAGAAAGTGGTTGAATGATTTTTGGTATTTCGGCTTCAGAAACATCTTTCCAATCATACCAATGACTTACTTTTTGATAACCAAAAACTTCCATAAAAGGTTGGATCAAAATAGTAGCTTGGGTTTGGCTAAAATTTTCTTTGCGATAGCTATATCGAGGTGGATACACAAAGTAAAAAAAGTATGCAATCAACACATAAATTATCGCCAAAAAGACTGATAATCTAACACACCAACTCAAAAATTTACTAGAAAACACAATATAATTATAGAAAAAGAAATTAGATTAGAATCCTTGTATAGCCTCTTTAACCCAGCTTTGTTTAACCTCGTTTAGGTAGTTTTGTCTGTGTTTTTGAACGGTTTGGAGGTAATCTTTTATATCTACAGCATCTTTAATATTCTCAGCAATAGTTTTGCCAGTTACAGTAAGGCAATCTCCATGAATAAGCCCAGCTTTCCAAAGCTCTTTTAGCACAGTTGGGACACCTCCAATTTTATACAAATCATACATCATATATCTTCCAGAAGGCTTTAGATCGCTAATTAAAGGTACTTTTTCACCAATTCGATTAAAATCATCGATATTTAGCTCCACCTCAGCATCTTTAGCTAGAGCAATCAAGTGAAGTACGGCATTTGTAGATCCTCCCAAAGCCATTACGATAGTTATCGCATTTTCAAAGGCTTTTTTGGTCATAATATCTCTTGCTTTAATATCTTTTTGGAGTAAATTTACCAAACACCTGGCGGTAATCAAGCAGTCGTCATATTTTGCCTCCGAGATTCGATTATTGTGATTTGTTGCAGGATTTGAAGAAGAGTAGGGGACGCTCATACCCATTGCTTCGATCGCAGATGCCATGGTGTTGGCGGTGTACATACCTCCACAAGATCCACAAGTTGGGCAAGCAGCACCTTCAATTTTCATAAATTCATCGTAATCGATCTTTCCAGAAGAGTATTTTCCAATTGCTTCGAAGGTTGAAACGATGTTTAATTCCTCATTTTTATATTCCCCTGGCAAAATTGAACCGCCGTACATGGTTATGCCCACCAAATTGTTGCGAGCTAGTGGCATCAAAGCTCCAGGAATGGTTTTATCACAACCTGAAAGAGTAACTGAAGCGTCACAGGCATATGCTTCTTGCATCATCTCAATCGAATCTGCGATTAAATCCCTACTTGGCAAGGAGTATTTCATACCGCTCATACCCATACTTTGTCCGTCGGTAACCACAGGAGTTCCAAAAGAATAAGTTTTTGCTCCAAGCCTTTCTAATTCACCAGCTACAATTTCGCCTAAATCTCTTATTTTAGCATTGCAAGGTGTGATGTTGGTAAAAGGTGTGGCTACGGCAACGAGGGGTTTTTCAAAGTCGCTATCTCCATAACCAACGGCTCTCATCATAGCTCTAGCAGCAGATCTTTCAATCCATTGTTCCTTATTATTAAAATCTCCAGTGAGTTCTTTGGAGCGAAATTTACCCTTTAAATGAGCATTTGTAGCTGATTGAGGTAGGTCAAGATTTCGAGCTGTAGGGTTTTGGGAGTCAGAATTTGTTATCCCACAAGAACCGGGGCAATTATCACAAGAAGACATATATAATAGCTCAAATGATTTCGATTTTTGATCAAGAATGTCAAATTTTTGCAAGAACTGAAAATATAAATCAAACTCTTGGCATTACAAAAACAACAACCAAAATAAATTTTTATGTTTAGATTAAAAACACCTCAAAAAATCTTAGTCGGAGTAATTTTACTTCTGATAATTGCTATGTCTGGGGCTATTGCAATTCCAAGCTACCTAAAAAATCAAGAAAAAGCCTCCGCTTCAGCATCTGAAGTTATGGATAAAGTAAAAGAAAAGCCTGAGGCTGGGATTGAAGATCTTGATCCTAAAACTTTGGAAAAACTCAAGCAGTCAATTGATCTTTATCCTGGATTTTTGGTGCGAGCTGAGGTCGATAGGCAATTAAAAGAGGGTTATATTACCAAAAGACAATATAAAGAAATTAATGAATTAGTTGATCAAAAAGAGCAAAATGCTAAAACTCAATCTAGCATATCGTCAAGTTCAAGCAGTATTTAATTATCTCGAAAAAAAACATTTGACAAAATTATAAAATTGCATAATTAATTTTAGTAATATGCATTTTGTTGCAAAATCTAAATCTCTCAACCTCGTGATTATCACACGAGAAGGGGTTTGGTTTGCATAAAAAGTATATTATCAATTTTTCAACCATCCCCCCTCGAAAGGGGATTTTATTTTGTCTATTTTTATGTTAGAACGTATAACTAAGTCACCACAACCGAGTCAAAATCGTGATTCAAAAGAGTCTTTTGGGCAACCTGAAAAGTTTCCAGGTCAAAAAGAAATGGAGAAGTTTTCTAAAACTGTTGTCTATAAAGCTTTGAGTCAAAATATCAATCAGCTTAGGCAGCAAGGAGCAAATCAAGAAAATCGAGGATTCGCCAACTACATGCGTATTTTGGGCATAGAAAGAGCTGAAAGGGTTAAAAATCTTTGGGAGGTTAATAGTATTATTACAGATTATAATGATACAAAGTTGCCTTCTGTTTTAGGTAAAGAAACCAATAAAATTGTGGGTTTTTATGACGATTTGTACGCTCAAGCTCCAGAATTAGAAGATAATTATCTAAAACAATTTGTAGCACAAAATGATTATAAAAGCTGGTCTGTTCAAGAAAATTTGATAGCCAGAGTGCAAGAAGTTGCTAGTCTTTTTGGTATAAAACCACCTAGCTTTGAAGTTTTAACAAGTTTTGCAAACTATGTTTGTGAGCGGCAAAATCCAGACTTGGATAGACAGATTAGACTAGAAAATTATATTCAAGATTACCCTTTTCTTACTTTTTTGAATGGATCAAACAATGAAGTTGCAATTGCTAGGCAGAAACTTGAAAATGATTTGAATGCACCAAGCTACGAAAAAGATGAAAGTGTAGGAATCTTGAGTACTCCAAAGCAACCCGAAAGCGGGGTAAAAACCTCCAGATCAACTGAGACTAAAATCAGCAGAGGTGGTAAAATAGAGGAATTTTACGATCTTTATCGTGACAGTATTTTTGTGGATCAGTTGTTTGAAAAGATTGATTATAACGACTTTTTGGAAAAATCTGGGAGCAATGAGGAGTTTGTGCAAAATGTTAAATCTGAAAAAAACCTGATTGCTAGTAAGTTTGTTTACGAAACCCAGAAAAAACTAGAAAAAGACGGATACCAAACTAAAATTGCTATAAAATGTTATCCTTCTGGATATTCTGATATTTCGATTTATACCACTAAAGTTGATGAAAAAGGCAACAAACAAAAGTCAGAAGTGCAAATTCAAACCAATCAAACGGTTTTAAATAAAGAAAAGGAAACTCCTGAAAATAATGTTAGAAAAGAGATTTTGCAGAGTATTTATAAACAAAATTCAGTCTTTTTAGAAAGTGTTTTTGATAATTTTGTAGGTGAAAATAAAAAATACCAAATCCAAAAAGCCATTGAAACAATTTTTGGGAAAATGATTGGAGTTAATAAGCCTGATCCTCAAGATGTTGTTAAAATAATCGGTAAAGAAGTAGTTAAGATAAATCCTGAGTTTAAAGCTGAAAATTCTGATAGTTACGCAAGTTTGGCTCAGTCGCTTTTGGATAATTTTGATGCTATGACAGCAAGTTTGGCAAGATCGCAGTCTTGGTTTAGCGATGGTTCGTTTATTCAAAATAAGAACGATGTTGATGAAATGATGAGTAATATAGAGAAATTAGCCAGAGAGAGTGCTGAAAACGAAATTTTGCAAGGTACAAAAGTGCAAAACGATCCTACAGCTAGTAAATACTTGCTTGAAACTAGAGATAATCAAGCTATAGTTAAAAATCAAGTTGCCCAGACTATGAAAAAATACGAATCTCGAGCCAAAGCTGCTATTGAATTGCCAGCCAAAACTCCTTTTGGGGAAAACCTAAAACCTACAGCCAGAGCCATTTTTTGGCATCCAAAAGAAAACAAAGTCTTATTGCTTCAAAAGCTTCCAATTAGCAAGGCTCCAAATGCATTAGAATTTCCAGGCGGGAAAATTGAAGAAGAGGATTTGATGATAAATGATGAGGTGATCCCACTTGAAGAGCAAAATTTGTTAAATCCGAAATATAGAGAAGCGGCAGAAAAAGCTGCTTTACGAGAATTACGAGAAGAAGTTGGTTGGAATTCGGAGGGAAAATGGACAAAAAAATACCCTGACAGAAGTTTTGGAGGTGTTCAATTAAATGGGGCGTTTAGCTATGCAAATGAGACTAAAATACCACCTACGCCAACAATCGTTAATTTAGCTTCTGTAGAGCTATCGAATGAACCTTTTGGAATGGAAATTGGAACAATGCCAGAAGACAAACACAATCCAAGATTTGCAAAGTGGGTTACGGTAGAACAAATTATAGTTGCTCAAGCGACAGGTTTTATGACCATTGGCAATCAAACTTTCCCGTTAAATGGAAATCTAAGATTGTCACCTCAAGCTATGTGGGAATTGAATGCACAAGCTAAAAGTAGGGAGGATATGATTAAAGAAAGGCGAGAAGATTGGCGAGCAAATAACCCATATTTCGAAAGACTCGAAGCTTTAAGAAATTCCTAACTAACTTTTAAGCTGAAAATTTCAGAGAGGTCGTCTAGTTAGTATCAAAAGTCAACCGCAAACCCATTGACCAAACCTAAATTCCCTTGAAAGTTTGAGGTATGAATCCGTTAATTCTTGGCATCGACCCAAATCTTGAAGTTTTATCTCCCGCAACTTGGCATCAATTAGACCAAAAAGAGCATAGTAGCATTGAAGAAAAGCTTAGTTTTTTTTGTGATTCTTGCCTAAAAGCTGCCCAAAATTTGTTGGCGGGAGTGAAGTTTCAGTCGGCTTATTTTGAAAAATACGGTTTGGTCGGGCTTCGGGTTTTGTCTGAAAGCTTGAAAATGGCAAAAGAGATGAATTTAATCACCATTTTGGACGCTAAGCGAGGAGATATCGATCGCACTTCTGACGCATATGCCACCGCTTATTTAAATCAAAATCAAGATTTTAGTGCCGATTTTTTGACTGTGAGTCCGTTTTTGGGAGTTGGGAAAAGTCTCGAGCCGTTTGTGCAAAAAGCTATTGAAAACAAGAAAGGATTGTTTGTTTTGGTGCGAACTTCCAACACGGATGCCGAAATTTTGCAGGATTTTGAAAATAAAAATGGTGAGAGTTTGAGTGAATTTATTGCTGTAGAAATTGAAAATTTAAACCAAAAAGCTCTTGCAAACGGTTATTTTAATCCAATTTTAGGTGCTGGTTTTGGTCCAATCGGAGCTGTAGTTGGAGCTACCAAACCAGAATTAGGTTTGAAACTGCGAAAGCTTGCCCCAACAAGTTGGTTTTTGTGTCCGGGACTTGGAACTCAAGGAGGAAGTTTTGATGACCTTGGTAATTTTTACACCAAAGACAAACTTGGAGCTTGGTTTCCGATGTCGAGCGGTCTGACCAATTTAACAGTAGAAGAATTAGCTAAAAATAGCCTTGAGGAGGGGATAAAATCTAGAATAAAATTCTTTTTAAACAGATGATCTTTTTTAGATTCTAATTTAATTCTCAAAAGAAAAGCCCGTGTGAGGAGTTGAATCTAGCTATCGCCAATTTCCTGAAGTGTAAATTCCATTTTGAACTAAACTACAACCACACTCCAAAAATTTTACATCGACTGGTTCTGTTCCATTTTTCCAAACATGAAAATGCAGATGAGCCTGGGTAGAATATCCAGTGTCGCCAAGTTCGCCAATTTGCTCTCCCTGATCAACATAATCACCATATGAAACACTTATACTTCCAGGGTTTAGATGATAATAATTAGAAGTCTCTCCATCTCCGTGGTCAATTACTACCATGTTTCCATTTGTGTACCAGTAGTCATTTTTAGGCAGACCATTCATCTCTTTTAGTTTGCAACTGATTATATTTCTGCAGGTTTTGTTGTAATTTCCACCTTCTCTCACAGCAATTACTTTTCCAGCCTTGGCAGCCAAAATAGGTGTTCCGGTAGCATCAAAACTATAAGCTCCAAAATCTAGGGATTTTTCTAAAATATCTCTATGACTAAACCAGCCATTATAACCCTGGGTCACTCGCAGAGCTTTGCCAGCTTTGTAGGGAAGGGCGTAACCGGTGGAAATCCAGTTTGTCTCATTTTCAGCAACAACTTTTAGGCTAAAAAACACACTTGCTGAAACTAAAAAAACTAGCAGAAAAAGGGAAAATGATTTAATTTTGTGTATTTGGAAATCTAAAAAAATCGACGACATATAAATTGATTTATTCAAATAAATGCGTGAAGTTTGCAAAGTTTGTCAATGAGTCAAAAGGTGTTCTTATAGCAGGCTTGATTTATAAATTGTTAAGTAACAACCTGTAAATAATATTGTTTTTATCCATAGCCTTCTGTCTATTGGCATTTCTATAAGTTTTAGGGGCTTTGTTTCTTTCTAAGAAAGTCCTTATTTCATCAACAGATGTTAGCTTCTTCAAGGTTGGGTTAAAGTTGCCTACAAAGCTTTCAATATCAAATCTAATAAAAAAGCTTTAAGTTTTGCTAAATCTGGATCTTGTGGGATTTCAGAGGTTTTGTGCTGAGAGGTGTTTGAAAGTTTTAAGATTTCTTGCGTAGAATTGATTTATTAAATCTGCAAATCAGATTTTAAGGAAAGGCCAGTGTTTTATAGCCGAAAAAATAACTTATGTCAAAATAATTAATATGACATTTAGAATCACCAGATTTGCCAAAAATCTGCTTTGCGATATTAGTTTTAGAAATGCTCCAAGCTCTTATTTTCGACTCTTTTTATGATAAACACCGTGGTGTGGTGGCATATGTTCGGCTATTTAGTGGGGAAATAACCGTCGGACAAGAGGTTTATTTTTTGGCAACAGATCAAAAAGCCATTGCTCATGAAGTTGGTTATTTTTTGCCTGGTAAGCTTAATCCAAACCCAAAACTAGAAGTTGGTGAGATTGGTTATATCGTTACAGGACTCAAAGAGCTTGATAAAGTTCGGGTAGGGGATACCATTTCGGATCAGTATAATCATGATTTTAGTTTGCCTGGATACAAAGAAGTTGAGCCGAAAGTTTTTAGTAGTATTTTCCCAACTGACGCCGACGATTATCCAAAACTCCGAGAATCGATGGCAAAACTACGGTTAAATGACGCCTCTTTGCAATACGAAATCGAAAATATCCCTGCACTTGGTTTTGGCTTTAGATGTGGGTTTTTAGGGCTTTTGCATATGGATATTGTCCAAGAAAGATTGAGTCGTGAATTTGATTTGGATTTGGTGCTAACCACTCCGTCTGTAGAGTATCATGTAATCACTCGCGATGACCAAGAAATTGCCGTACGAAACCCAGCTGAACTCCCAGACCCTTCCAATATCCTGAAGATCAAAGAGCCTTGGGTAAAGCTCGAAATCATCACCCCAGAAGAATATGTAGGTCGAATAATTGAGTTAATCACTAGCCGTCGTGGGCAGTATGATAGCATCAATTTGCTTTCAGGTAGTCAGATGGAAATGCACGCTACGGTTCCACTTGCCGAGATGATTGTGGATTTTTATGACGATCTAAAGTCAGCCTCCAGAGGTTACGCCACCATGTCGTACGAATTGCTTGGATTTAAAGAAGATGATTTGGTGAAAATTGATATTTTGGTAAATCACAAAATCGTGGATCCGATGTCGATTATTACACATAGATCAATCGCTGAAGATCGAGGCAGACAGGTGTGTGAAAAACTAAAAGAGTTGATTCCAAGACAACAGTTTGAAATTGCGGTGCAAGCTGCGGTGGGTGCCAAAATCATTGCTCGCTCAACTATCAAAGCCTTTAGAAAAGATGTTACTGCCAAGCTGTATGGAGGAGATGTAAGCAGACGCAAAAAACTCCTTGAAAAGCAGAAAAAAGGTAAGAAAAAGATGAAAATGGTGGGTAATGTCGAAATTCCTCAGAGTGCGTTTTTGAGTGTTTTGAAGAAGTAAAAACAACAAGTCTAAATTTATTTTTCGATATTGTGAGTTAATAAAAAGTGTGCTGTGATGATATTTAGTCGCTTGAATTTTTTAGTTCGGCGATTTGTGTTACAGAGAAGAAAAGATGGAAATTTTGTTTGATTCTTTGCCACTTTTGCTCGCAATTGTAATTGCGATAGTCGGAGAAAAAATAGAAATATGGCACTGGAAGTGGAAAAAAATCCACCACGGACCAATTCTGGTAGTTCTGCCAATTTTAGTTTGGGAGGCTTTGATTATTGTTAGAAATGGCGGTGACCTAGTTCACCCCATAGCAGATGCTTATTTGCTAGTGTTGATCGCCGGGGGGATGTATTTCCTCTCAGCTTCAACAGCTAATTTGTTGAAGTTAGACGCAACACCTTTGACCAACGCTTTAATTTGTTTGGTAGCTTCCTTGCTCAGTATTGTGCTGACAAGTGGGGGGGCGACTGCTCTTGGTTTGAGCCTTTTATTAGGCTTGAACAAAAAAAAGAGCATTCCTTACACTGCATATTTTTTTATTGCTTTGGTTAACGGTGTGGCACAAGGCCCCGCAGGAGACGGGCCAGGAGTTTTGGCCTTCAAGGAAGGTGTCTCCTTGCAGTTTTTTGCGGAAAAAACAATCCCTATGGGGCTTTTAATAGCTCTGCTGGGAAGTGCTTTGATTTTCGTGATCAATTCTTTTGAGATTTCTTCAGGAGAAAAAGAAGAAGAAAGAGTCGTTGAAAATAATAACTCTAACCTCGAGAGAATTGAAGAAGAAATCGCTGTAACTGAAAACATCGAAGCTACTAATAGAATTGGGCTAGAACATGTTGTTCTAGCTGTTCCGTTTGTGGTGTCGGCATTGTTTCTCGAGTTTCCAACTAGGGAAGTTGTATGCATCCCAATTATTATTGCCGCTGTAATCAGTGGTAAATTAGGAAGGACTGTAGAACCTATCTACGAAACAGCAATTCCTTTCGAGCTAACAGCTGTTTTAACCTCTTTGCTTTTAGGGGTTGAAGCGGATAAAAGCTTCTTAGCTTTTGTTGGAGAAAACATCACTAACATTCCTTTGGATTCAGCTGTTTTATACAGCTTTATTGTTTCTTTGCTTACTCTAGTTACAGATAACGCAGCGGCTTTTGTGGCCATGTGGTGGTCAGGGAAGGTTAGCAACCCCGGAAAAATCTTGGGGACTAGCAGTGAGATAATCACCAATTTACTTTGGTTCTCTTCCTCTTTCGGAGGAGGGGATAAGATAGCCAATTACTCCACCCTTTTAGGTTTTGGTATTTTAGCTAAAACTTTGGATTATAATTGGTCGTTTTGGAAATTTGCAGGGTTTAGCTTTAGCTTTTACATTTCACTAGTACTAATGGTATTTTTGGCTGCTGGTCCTTACCCGCAAACCCACCAACAAGGGTGGGGACTTATTCTCGTTTTCCTAGTTTCGCTCCTATTTGTTTATCTTAACAAAAGAGGCAAAGAAGAGAGCAAATAATTTTTCAATTTAGTTTAGTAGTTTAACACACAGCACCTTTTTTGGTTTTCTGGATTTTAATTAATCTTGATTATCGAAAAGGGTGTTTTTTTTGTGGGCGAAAAGTGGTGGGAGTGTCGTGGAATAGAGGATTTTAGACTTTAGGTTTAGCTCGAAGGTTATTATTTTAAAAACTTCCTCAACCATTTTATCAAAAGCAAGTGCTGAAAAGATAACATTTGTATCAAGTATTATTTTTTGCATAATCTAAAAACTCTTTTTGAAACTCTCTCACTCTGCAAACATTTCGTCTTCTGAGAGATCTTTTTGAACAGGGTTTGTTTGTTTTAGTTTTGCCAGGAGGTTGCTTAGTGTTTTTTGAATGCTTGTAAGATTTTGTGATAAAACGATTTTTACCGCCTCAGCTGTACTCAAAAGTGGAAGCTCTTGCTGAATAATCTCTATTGCCGCAGCTAATTTGTCATCGATTACAATTCGGACATATTGTTTTTTTCGGGGTTTGGTTTTGGTGGTCATATAGCATATAGTGACAATAACGACACTAAATGTCAAATTAGACAGTAGTAAAGTTTATTACAAAAAGCACAAAAAAAACCACCTAAAAAGGTGGCAATTTAATGAGTTATATCGAGGAAAATTAATTTACTTTAAATGATTGCAAAATTCTTTTTCCTTCAAAGTAGTCTGCAGGTCTGCCACCAACTGGGTCATAGAATAATGTTGCATCATAAAACTCTTTTTCAGATTTGTTAGCAATTCCGTAAAAATAAAGTATTACTTTAGGGTTTGTAGCATTATCTTTCATTTCAAATTGACAAGACGGCATTCCACCTAATGTCGTGTAGTTTTTCTGTGTAATTACAAACTTAGTAGTACTTTCACCTGCTATTGATTCGCAATCTTTGTCTAAGATGTACCGGTAAGTCTTAGCGTTATCTTTATCTTCAACAATCGAGTTTTCTTTTGTTTCAATTTCAGCTACTTTGCTAGTACCATTATCTGAGTACAGAACAAAATTCAACTTTTCACTTGTCGATTTGTTCTCCCACGCTTTGGGAAAGCTTAAACCAATATTACCAAGGGTGGCTGTTTCCCAGTCATTTGGAATGTCAGAAGTTTCACTTTTTTTAGGTTCTTCGATTTTTGTATCTTTGTTGTTAGATGTTTTACTAGAAGTTTCACTTTTTGCGACTGAAGATTCTTGACTCTTACTTGAAGAGTTTGAGCTTTGCTGGGTGTTTTTTGCGTTGTTACTAATGAAATTGTAACTTACTGCTACTAGCAGACCGCCGACCAAGAAAATTAAAAATAGTAAAATTATAATAATAAATTAGGGAACTAGACTAGTTAGCAAACACTAACTAAACTAATTTCTATGATATACAGATAAAGATTAAGCAATTACAATTTAAAAAAAATAATTCATCATTTTTGTGTAGATATAGACGCTACAAAAACAAG
>JBIKIW010000033.1:0-14459 GCA_044361365.1 Limisphaerales bacterium
TTGTTTTTGTAGCGTCTATATCTACACAAAAATGATGAATTATTTTTTTTAAATTGTAATTGCTTAATCTTTGTCTGTATATCATAGAAATTAGTTTAGTTAGTGTTTGCTAACTAGTCTAGTTCCAAAGTAAAACTATGAAAATGATTAGAGTTCTAACTCTCCAGTCTTTTTTTCCCGTGTTTTTATCCTCATCTTTATCTTTCTTTTCTATCCAAAAATCTCTAGTATAAGAGAAAAACAGCATTAAAAATGAAATTAAAATCAAACCAAAAAAGAAAACAAAAATTAAAGACTGATACAAATTTTTTAAATTACTAAAAACCTGAACATTAACAGATATAAAAGTGAAAAAAGTTGCAAACAGAGCTAATATTTCAATATTTTTGTTACTTTGATTGGTAATCTTGCTGTCTTGGTCTTGAATTTTCTTATTAGATTCATCAATTCCTTTTTCAATTCCTTTTTTAAACTTTTCGAGATCACCTATTAAACTCTCTTTTTCACTAAGTGCGTGAGCATTGCGTATGTAACTTTTCCTTTCAAGAAGGACGATTTTACTTGTAAGCTCGTCAATAATACTTCTTAAATATGCAGTTGAATTTATCGGTTGAGTTCTGTCATTACTATCAACAGGTTCTATATTTTTACGGTCGGTAGAAAAAACTGCTGAACCACTAGGAATACCTCTCCTATAATCAATAATGGGGTTATTACCTCCAGCCATTTTAAATCACTTTTTCCATTACCTTTTCTTTAAAACACCGAGTCCCAAACTCTTTAAAAAATTTGTTTATCTGATCTTGAGTAAATTCCTCCCCATCTTTACTTAGATTGTAGTCTTTTCTAACAACTAAATTATAACCTGTAATAGTATTTTTCCCATTCTGATCAATATTACCCTCAATCCCAGTATTTATTTGAGTTATATTTATAGGCTTAAATTTCAATATATCATCTTTAGTATCAACCCGAATAGATAGACCTTCAATTTCACCAAAGTCTTTTTTTAAATGATTTTCTTTGATTTCAGCTATAATCTCGTTAAATTTACTTTTCACTCTTTCAGTATAAATATAATCAACCACAAAACCTATTCTGTTTATAATCACACCACCTTGCAAAGTTCCAAGTTCAACAAATTTAGAAATTTCACCTTTTTCATCTTTCAAAAAATCTTTAAAATCAACTATTTTATTTTCTGTTAAATCTAAATTCTGGTAAATTAAATCCATTCTTTCTTCAGAAACTTGCAAACTTTTTTCTGCGGTTTGAGACAATAAAAAAGGTATATTTTTAGATGAATTGGGTAGTTTTAAGAAAGTATCTTTTTTTATACCCATTTCTTTAGTTAGTTCATAAAATTTATCATTATCATCAAGCTTTTCACTGTTGGGTGCAAAAAATAAGGCAACTTGTACTTGCATCAAAACAAAACTTTCTGGTGTTAAAATAGACATGTTTAAGTTGTTTATTAATTTAATTTTTCTTTCAAGCAATTTTCTCCCCCTACACCTCCCCACACTCAATCTTTCCTCTGAGTACCTCCATCAACTGCAAATAAAACTCCAAATTATTAAGTGTAGCTAATCTGTAAGCCAGCAATTCTTTGGCTCTAAAAAGGTGATGTAAATAAGCTTTGGTGTAGTTTTGGAGCTCACTGAGCTTGGATGTGGTAGCAATTGGCGAAAAATCCATGGCAAACCTAGACGAGCTGATTTTGATGGCTTCGTACTCGAGTTTATCCATATCCGTCCACACAAAAATCGACCCGTGGCGAGCGTTGCGAGTGGGATAAACACAATCAAACATATCAATTCCACGCTTAACCATCTCAATAATATCCTTGGGTGTCCCTACCCCAAGCAAGTGGCGAGGTTTGTGATCCTCTAAAATTTCGGTTTGGGTTAGTACCTGATCATACATCACTTCTTCTGGTTCACCACCGTTAGCTACCCCTCCAATCGAATAACCAGGAAAATCTAGCTCTATAGTAAGTTTTGCTGATTCTTTACGCAAATTTGGAAACTGAGCCCCTTGCGGAATACCAAATAAATAACGTGGGTAACTACTAAAACTTTGAGCGGAATTTGGGTCAGAATTGGGATTAGAATTGGCTTTTGGAAATTCATTTTCAGCCATAAAATCTTCATATTCTTTTCGCTCTCGCCCGCTTCTATTTTTGGTTTTTTCTAGTTTCCATTTTCGCTGACTATAGCTGAGTTGAGCTTTTTCCAGCCGCTCTAATTCTTCACTATTGATTCCCTCTTTTTGGATTCGTAAAAATTCTTTTTGACTTCTTTTTGCCCATTCAAACGTCCTAATCATGGCATTTTTAGCAGTTTCTTCGGTAACTTCTGCTGGTAAACATTCGTCCAAAACTAGGGCAATATCGGATCCCAAAATACTCTGAATTCCCATTGAAATTTCTGGAGATAAAAACCTCTTGGTGCCATCAAGTTGAGAATAAAACAGCACACCTTCATCGCTAAATTGCCTAATTTTACTGAGACTAAAAGCCTGAAAACCTCCAGAATCTGTCAAAATCGGTCGTTCCCAATTTATAAATTTGTGTAAATTTCCTTGGATTGGATTGGTATTTTTGGAGACAGAATTATTTTGAAAGGTGGTTGAAAAATCCGACTTCGAATCTCTTTTGACCTGTAAAATTTCACTATCTGTAGGGGCCGGGTTTATCCCGCCCGAGGAACTAAGACTTTCTTGGTTTAATAATTTCGAAATCTGCCCACTTTTCTCCACCACCCTCACCCCAGGTCGTAGCCACAAATGGTAAGTATTTCCCAAAATTATTTGAGCATTTAAACTCAATAAATCCTCATAACTAATACCTTTTACCGTCCCAGATGTGCCAATGCCCATAAATACTGGAGTTGCGATTTTTCCACGTGCTAGGGTAACGGAGCCGGTTCTAGCTTTAGATTTGGTGGAACGCTTATGAATTTGAAAAATGTCTGACATGGTAAGGTAAGTATAATACTGATTCTATATCTACTTTAAATTGCAATATTTTAGCAAACTCACTCTTGGAAATTAACCTACTTTACCATTTTTAAAGCCAATAACCTTGTTTGGATGGGTATATTTTCATTGAAGATTAACTTAATTTTTTCAATAAACTTTATTCGTCCCACTATGACCACCAACATCAAGTAGATTTAATATTCTAACCTCATCATTTTTGTCTCCAAATTGCCAAATTATTCTTAAATCACCTGTAAGTCTAGTACTATATGCTTCTCCATAATTTTTGCTAATCACTTTGTGAGTTTTTAAAGATGGAGAAAACGGATTTTTTTCTAAAATTTCAATAACTTTTTGGAAAGTTGGTTTGATTTGAATGTCTGCTTTTAAGAGCTTCTTTACTTTCTTCTTGAAATACTCGTTGGCAACAAGTAGGTGAGAGTTTTTATCAGAAACTGCTTGGAGATGGTGGGGTTTGGACATGAAAAAACATAAGTTAAATTAGTGTCGCACCCTATTAGTTCAATACAAAAAGGTATTTGTAGTTTTTGTCAAACTTAGTCTGAAAACTGCTTTTATTTCTCTAACCAACCCATCATTTCTTGAGAACTCATCGGCTTTGACTTTGGTGATTTCATAGCATGTTCCAAGCTTCCCTCTTCTTCTTCAGTTAAATAGATTGAAGAGTTCATCTTTTTATCTTTGATAGATAATGCTTGTTTTAACTCAATCAAAGCCAATTTTACAACCTCACCTCTATTCAAACCTTTCAGTCTTTGGTCAAAATAATCCATCAACTCACTAAAATCAGGAGTAGCTGAAAGTGTAAAAGTGTATCTGGATAAAGTACTTTTTGAAATTGTTGGTTTTGGTTTTAAAGTATTTTTACGAGTTTTTGTAGCGAGCATAAAAAGGAGTTTAACGAATTAAAAATATCACATTTTACAACATAATGTCAACATAAAAACAAACCCGCAATTAAGCGGGCTTTTAGGTTTGTTCTTGGTAATATTATGAAGATGCTATTATAACCCCTACAACAGATCACCAACTTTTAGTCCGTATTTGTTAGCAGCACTTTCACCTTGAACCAAAAATTCTACAAACCGTTTTCCTTCAATACCGGAGCTTCCAACTACCAAAGCTGGGTCGCCATTTGGTACATCTTTTAGTTTTGCGTAGCATTTTACTGCTGGAAGATTTTTAAACTGAATTTCTTTTCCGACTTCAAAGCCGATTTCTTCAGGTAAAAAGGTAGTTTTGCAATTTCCAAAATTATCTACCCACCAAATTTGCCCTTCAATATCTTCAACTTCATCGATCATCATATTTTCTACAGGTAATTCAATTTTTTCCCAAATCCATTTTGCTACTCTAGGTAAAAATTCAAAGCTTCTAAACTGCGTATTGATAATATATTCAACTTGTCCTGGGTAAATGTCTAGTTTGTTAGGAATTTCACTCATTACAGTTGGAATATCAAAGACTCTGACTTTATCTGTAAGACCAAGTTTTTTGGCTAAGCTAAGGGTTTTACCATCTACAGTTGTAACTACCAGAGTGTTTTTGTAGTAAAAAAATCCAAAAGGAGTTCCGTTTTTCCATTTCTTAGCTTTACCACTTCTTGGAGCCACATTAACTAAAAGCACCCCTTCCCGACCTTCAGCAGCATCAAGTATGTCAATCATATTGCCTGCGGCTTGATAATCAGCATTAAAATCAACTCCAACAAGATTTGCTGGGCAAGAGAAAAGTGAGTTTGCCCGAGTAAGTTGTCTGCCAGCAGTTGCAGTATCATTGCAGTCGGTTATTATTGTAGCGAACATAAAAATTGAATTACTTTAAAGTAAGATTTTAACCTAAACACATTTTTGTGGAAAAGTAAAATGGTTAAGGCTTCTTTAAAGAGAGCCAAATAAACGGTGAATTAATTCTAGTTTGTCAAATAAAAATTACTTTCAATACTTTATTTAGCTTAGTTTACTTTTAAGTTTTTCTATATACGGCAAATTCTCGTATTTTGTTGTGTTACTTGCTCTTCTATCCTCTTATAATAATTAAGTAATTGCTAATCAATCAAGTCGAGCCTTGTGTTCAAAAGAGCTGGTTAAACCTCCCAAATATTTTTGAAAACATATTTTTAGATCAATATGTAATAATGCCAAATCATTTTCATGGAATAATCGGATTTAGTGGGAAACCTGTTCAAATAAATACAAATAAAATCGTAAATTTGGGTTCAATAATTTCTAGGTTTAAAAACGATTCGAGAAGGAATATTGTAAGACTTTTTGAAAATAACAAGGATGATGTGGATTTTGGCGAGACAGGCTCGCCTCTACGGGAGAATGAATAGTTTAGTCGTTTGAGGGAAAAATTTAATCCGCACAAGTTCTGGCAAAAATCCTTTCACGATCATGTTATTCGTAGCGATCAGGATTTGGATAAAATTCGGGAATATATTCAAAACAATCCTTTGAAATGGGAGTTGGATAGTTTGAATCCTGTTAATTTTAACAAATCAAAAAATACATCAACAAATGGCGAGACAGGCTCGCCTCTACCAAGTATTCCCCACCATTGACAACCTAACTTTTGCCTAGTTTAAGTAATATATCAATTACAAATTACAATTTTATGTTCAATAGCGTACCACTTTTTTTAGAAACCGAATTTCACGGTCAAACCCTTCGCCTCGAGACTGGGCTTTTAGCTCAACAAGCAACCGCTAGTGTGGTCGCGAGCATCGGAGAAACAACAGTCATGGCAAATGTGGTGGTCGGTAAAAAAAAGGACGGTGATTACTTTCCACTACAAGTAATTTACGAAGAAAAAATGTACGCTAGTGGGAAAATCAAAGGTAGCAGATTTATCAAGCGAGAAGGCAGACCAAGCGAAAATGCAGTTTTAACCGGCAGAATGGTGGATAGATCTTTGCGATCCCTTTTTGACTCTCACATCCGTAACGAAGTGCAAGTTATCATCACAGTTTTATCTTTAGACGAACATAATTCTCCTGATTTATTAGCGGTTTTGGCAGCAAGTTCAGCCCTCAAAATGGCGACCGATCAATTTATGGGACCGGTTTCAGCTGTTCGAGTAGGTTTAAAAAGGCAACCTGCTGGGGAAGTTTTGGTAGCTCAAGCTACTGGTGAAATTGAAAAAACCGAAGATTTTGCTGATCTAATTCCGTTTTTAAAAACTGTTTCCGAAAGTTTGGACGCCAAAAAAGATGAGGACAAAGAATATTTACGCCAAATTGCCAGAACAGTAGCCAACAAAAGTACCGATTGGGCAAAAGAGTTTAGCAAGATTTACAAAGAAACTGTGCGATTATCTGAAACCGAAATTGCTGATAAATTAAACCTCAAAAACCAAGTTTTGATTAACCCAAGCTATATTGATTTAGGGAAATCTTTGGTCGATTTGGTGGTTTCTGGAGATGGGCAAAATATCATGATGGTGGAAGCTGGAGCTAATATTGTAGATGAAACTGTGATTGGAAATTGTCTTGATGAAGCTAGTAAAGAATTGGCTATTTTAAAGGCTTTTCAGGAAGAATTTGTAGCTAAAGTAGAAGCTGCTGGTTTGGCTAAAAAAGTGGAAATGGATTTGAATTTACCAGATCAAAAATTTGAACACTACTGGCATCCATTTTTGGGAGGACTTGAAATCGCTCTGTACACACCCGGAACCAAAGAAATCAAAGCCTTTGAATTAAATAATTTCACCTCAATACACTGGCAAAATCTTGAAGTACTAGACTCTCTAAGTCAAAAAGATGAATTCCAGAACCTGGAAAATTTACGCACCTACCTGGTTTCGCACGCTACCAACCCAATCCATGCTGAAGTCAGTAAAATCACTGGAGAAGACGGTCTGAATTTAGAAATTGCTCAGTGTTTGCTGAATTTGATGGAAGATGGTTTTGAAGCTGATGAAATAAAAACTGAACTTAAAAATTCCCTCGAAACTGTTATCAAAAAAATGATTCAAAAAAATATTTTGGACGAAGAAAGGCGAATCGACGGAAGAAGACTAAACGAAGTTCGTAAACTTTTGATCGAAACTGATGTTTTACCACGAGTTCACGGCTCAAGTTTATTCCAAAGAGGAGAAACTCAAGTATTAAATATTTTGACCTTAGGAACCCTTCGAGATGCTCAAACTCTTGATGAAATGGAGGATTTTGAAGAAACCACCAAACGCTACATCCACCACTACAATTTTCCAGCCTATTCTGTGGGAGAAACTGGTCGCTACAGCTCACCAGGAAGACGTGAAATTGGACACGGAGCTTTGGCTGAAAAGGCTCTTTTACCTGTACTTCCTGCCGAAGAAGACTTCCCTTACACTATGAGATTGGTGTCCGAATGTTTGGGTTCAAATGGTTCAACTAGTATGGCTTCTACTTGCGGCTCCACTCTTAGTTTGATGGCTGGAGGAGTGCCAATTAAAGATATGGTTGCTGGAATTGCAATGGGATTGGTGGTAGATAGTATCAGTGGTCATTTTAAGGTTCTCACCGACATTCAAGGTGAAGAAGATCACAACGGCGACATGGACTTTAAGGTAACTGGTACCAAAGACGGAATTACTGCGATTCAATTAGATAACAAGGTTGCAGGTTTGACCTCCAAAATCCTCAAACAAGCTCTATTTGAAGCCAAAGAAGGTCGAATGTTTATCCTAGAAAAAATGAAAAGAGTGATCAGTGAACCCAAAAAAGAAATCTCCAAATACGCTCCTGGAGTTTTGACTATCCAGATTCCAGTCGAAAAAATTGGTGATGTGATCGGGCCTGCCGGTAAGATTATCAAATCAATCACTCAAAAATACGGAGTAGAAATCGACATCGCTGACGATAACGGAAAGACCTATATTTATGGCGACGACACCGAAAAGTCCACCGCAGCTAGAGATTATATTTTAGCGTTAGTTAAGGAGTTTGAAGCTGGTGAACCGGTTTCTGGTAAAGTTTTCCGCATCGAAAATTATGGAGCTTTCGTTAAAATCATGGCTGGAGGTCAAGAAACCGAAAAAGAAGCGTTGATTCATATTTCAAACCTTTCTAGCGAACGAGTAAATGAAGTAGGAGATGTTCTCAAAATGGGAGATGTTGTGCAAGCAAAAGTCCTAGAAATTAATGATAAGGGGCAGATTAGTTTGACTTTGAAATAGGAGAGAGGGTAAATAAAAAGACTAGAATAAAGTGGAATCAAGATTTACCATATCTAGTAAAAATACAAACTCCCTAATCGTAAACATGCCGAAATTTTAAATACCTCCATCACAAATTTTTCTTAATTTTAGAAGTTCTACACGATGGGCATTTACGGTATATTTTACTAGCTACATACTGTAATTGTGTAGTGTAAGTTATTTGCAGTCTATTTAAAGTTTAAACTCGTGTTTTTGAGCAACCAAAAGTGTCTAATATACCTCAATCAACCTTCGTTAATTTATACTCAAACCTAAATTTAAAATATAGGAAGAGAAAAGACTACAACTGTTTGAATGGAGTGAGTTTTGTAGGCTTTGAGTGTATATTCCGGGTGGCGGGTTTGGGTATAAACAAAAAAAATAGCACCTCAAAAAGTGCTTTTCTAAATATATTGAAATCTGGAGCCAGATGTCGGATTCGAACCGACCACCTACGGTTTACAAAACCGTTGCTCTACCGAATGAGCTAATCTGGCAATTAATCAACTTTGTTATTGTACAGACAAACTTGAAACTTGTCAAAAATTAACTGTTTTTCATTGCAGCTATCCACTGTTGTTTGTTGGAAGTAATGTTAGTTTGTAGCTTATAAATCCAATCTTCAATATAAAAATTAGCTTTTTCCAAAACTGAATCTGAGTTTGTAATTGCGGTTGGAGCTGTATTTAAACAGACAATCTCCAGTGTCCATTTTGTTTCCGCGGACATCGGCAACCTATTACTATTCACAAACTGCTTAAAACCTCCTTTAAGAAGCTGCAGCCTGTTTTGTATTTTATCGTCACTAATTGCACTCATATCACCAATAAGATTAGCACTAAATTAGAACAATGTCGAGAGGTCCGATCTATTCTATGAAACTTAGCTTTTTAATTTAATCATTGTTTTCATCAAATCCACACATTTTCTTCCGTATTTTCCAGCCGCACTTTCAGCCGAAAGCATAACGAAATCTGCCTCGTCTAAAATCACCGCCCGATACAAATCACTTACTTCTGATCTAGTTGGTACAGGACTATCAATCATACTCTCCAAAATCTGAGTTGCTACAATAAATGGCTTGTTTTGTTGCCTACAAACATGCTTAATTTTTTCTTGGTTAAAAGGCACATTTATATGTAAGGGGTGAGCCTCCAAAGCCAAATCTCCTCTAGCAATCATAACTAGATCGCTAAAATCCACAATCGTCTCCAGGTTTTCATCTTTCACAGCTTCTCCCATTTCTAATTTAGGACAAATTTTAGGAAAATAATCACTAATTTTATTTTCACTCAAAATCTTCTTTATAAAACTCTTCAAAAGTTCCAAATCTTTCACGGTTTTCACAAAACTCACAGCTACAACTTCTGGCTTTAGAACAGGCAAAACTCTAGTTAAAAACTCTTCATCTCTCTTGGTTAAAAAATTAATTTTAATATCCGTATCAGGAAGATTTATTCCTTTATGGCTTTTCACAACACCTCCAAACTTAACTTCAGTGTAAATTTTCCCGTCCTCAATTTTCTCAACCACAAATTCCACCTTCCCGTCATCCACAAGCATTACTCTACCAGTATTTAAATAGGGCGACAAATCTAAAGCGGTAGGCAAAACCAAAAGTTTTTCGCTTTCTAATTCCTGCCAAATCGGATATTCTTCGTCTGGAGTTTGTTTTTTAAACACAACTTTATTTGCCTCTGCAACCGTCACATAGCTAGTTAAGTCCCCTAGCCTAATCTTTGGGCCCGATACATCTGCAAGCAATTTTAACCCAGCTTTTCTAGCTTTTAAGCCTGTTTGAATGTGATATTCTGGCGTGTTGTGTGAAAAGTTCAGCCTGGCGTATTCCACACCGTGTTCAGCAAAATACATCAAAGTACCTATATCATCAGACGCTGGTCCGATTGTTGTGATAATTTTAGTCATACACAAATGGTTTGGAGGAGTTTTGTGGGAAAGTCAATTTTGATAAAATATTTTTGGTTCAAACTCAAGATTGACTAATTTTTAACAACCAAATTTACTGGTTAAATATGCCTTTTCAATACGATTTTGCAACCCTAAAACAAGCAATTTTATTTAACACCGTAGAAGTTTTACCCACCGATGAGGCTCAATTAGATCAAGAAATTCAGACTTTGGTTGATAATGCTAACAAAAGCGGACAGCCAATTCGGCACTACATTGGCTTTGAAATCAGCGGTCAGATTCACCTCGGAACTGGAATTATGGCAGCCTTGAAGATAAAAAAGTTACAGGAAGTAGGAGTAAAATGCTCGGTTTGGTTAGCAAATTATCACACTTGGCTAAACAACAAATTAGATGGGAAAATGGAAACCATAACAAAAGTTAAAGATGAATATTTTAAGCCAATTTTTGTGGAGTCTTGCAAAGTAGTAGGTTGCGATTCAGATTTGATCGACTTTTTAGATGCTGACGAATTGTATTTTAAGCCAAATGAAAAAGGTTTTTGGTTTTTAGATTACATGATGAAAACTGCCAGAAATTTGACACTTGCTAGAGTAAATAAATCTGTAACTGTAACTGGAAAACAAGCTGGAGAAGGAGTGGAATTTGGGATTTTGTGTTATCCTGTAATGCAAGTTGCTGATGCTTTCTTTTTGCAAGCTCACATTGTTCATGCTGGAATAGATCAAAGAAAATGCCACGTACTAATGCGAGAAGTTGCCCTAAATATGGACGAAGGGTTTGGCTTGAAAATTGGCGAGCAAAACATCAAACCAATCGCTACTCATCACAAATTACTTTTAAGCTTGGGGGTTTCCTCTAGCGATGTGCAAAAAAGAATGAGTACTGAAATCACTGAAGAGTTAAAAATGTCCAAATCCAAACCAGACTCGGCTATTTGGGTACATGATTCCAAAGAAGAAATAGATCGAAAACTTAAAAAGGCCTACTGCCCAATGATGGATAAAGATCTAAATGATCAAGAAAATGAAGAAATTCAAAAATTTAATCCAATTTTAAACTGGTCAGAAAGTCTTATTTACCCCGCTGGCAAAAACCTGCAAGTTATTCGACCTGAAAAATTTGGCGGCGACAAAAATTACACTTCGTTTGAAGAGCTAAAAGCTGATTATTTTGCTGGAAACCTACACCCGCTCGACCTCAAAAACGCTGTAGCCAAGGCTCTATCCGACTGGTTTACCCCAATCCGTGAATATGTCGAACAAAACCCAGCAGGTTTGGAATTGGTGAAAAGTGTGACTGCGAAGAAATAAGAGTTTTTAAAAAAAAGAAACGAACATATTATGCCAAAAACTAAACCTTTTAAACCTCAAAAAATCTACCTTTTTGATAACATAAACTACAGTGTAGCTGAAAATGTAATTCGTAGCATTCACGAAGCCAACAATGACACAGAAGTTGATAAAATTGAGCTAATAATCTGCAGTGGTGGTGGTTTTTAGCTCTTTCTTTTGCAATTTACGATACAATTATCAATTCCCAAAAACCAATAAATACTCTTGCAACCGGTTATTGTGGCTCAAGTGCCGTTATGATCTTGCAAGCTGGAAAAAAGCGGTTTGCTACCAAAAACACCAAATTTTTTATTCACCCAAGTGAGATGAGTCTTGATACCAACGAACCCTATCGTTCTTATCTAAATATCACAGAGGATTACAAGCAAAATCACGCCAAATTTATGGAACTTTCTAGTCAAAAAACTGGATATTCTCCCGAAGAATTTGAAAAATTAGCCACACCTTCCAAATACCTTAGCCCCGAAGAAGCTCTTGAATTTGGTAAAAATGGTCTGATTGATGAGATTGTTTAGAGTGTAAAATCAGCCACTTTCACTTAACTTTAGAAAAATCTAAACATTTAATTTCGTTAGCTCTTAAAACATGTTTAAACTCATCTTTAATAAATTTTCTAATTGGCTGGAAACTTCCATTTTGTTTGGATTCCAAAAAAAGTTTTATAATTTCATCTTTTATGTCTTCGGAACCATCATTTAATAAAATAGCTAAATCACGAATTTTTTTAGCTTGTAGGGTATAGCTAGAGGCTTGTAAAAAAATCTCAAAGTTATCTTTTGTATTCTCTATATTACTAGCTATAAAAATAAAATAAATAGCCAAAAATTCTGTGAAGCCCTCATCAATATCAAAGGTATTAGTTCCTAGAACTTCTGTTTGTATTCCAATTTTAAGTTTTTGGACATTAAAACCTGATTGAATTGACGAATTAGTCTCACTATTGCTGGTTTTTAGTTTTACCTGATTTAAAGAAAGTAAGATGTGAATATATTCGTGAACAATTGTTTTGGCTCCAAACAAAATCGCAACTTCTGATCTTTTTTTACCTACAATGAAATTTGAATTTGAATTATCACTCAAAGCTTCTTCTAAAAAATCAAAAATTCTAGGATTAACCTCAAAAGTTCTGCTTGATAATGTGGTGCTTTGCCATATTGCACCCGGCGTTTGAACGCAATAACTTTGTGGAAAGTTGTTATTAGTTACATTGATACCCAATTTATTACACACGGAGTTAAACACCTCCTGAGCTTTTTTTCTATTCTCTCAAAAATTTCAACATTTTCTCGTTTCCTGATATTGAAATCTTGTATAATATCTTGTAAATGTGGTTCTAATGGGGAGGTGTATCTCTGAAAAGGCTTGTCACTGGGATCAAAACCTTTATCCATATTATTTTAGCTCTTCCTCTTAGGAGCGGCTCTCATATGAGACTTGTGAGCAGAGTGATGTGCGTGACTGTGATTTTCAGAGTTTGAAACTGTAGTGTTGGTTTTATCTTCAGATTTTCTTCCTGGTACAAAAGCCTCGCTGAATTTGCTATTTTTCTTGTAGTAATAATAACCTCCAGCTCCTGCTGCTGCAATCAAAGCGACCAAAATTAAAGCCATTCCACCTCCAGTTCTTGGGGTTTCAATGATTATAATTTGAATTGGGAACTCTGCTTTTACAGTTTGGTCTGGTACATCTTTTCCTCTAATAATAGCTGTGTTTACAACTGTTGTGCCGCTTGGTACATCAGATTTGATTGTTGCATCAAACCTAACTTCAGCAGTTCTATCTACAATCAAAGTTCCAAGATTCCAAGTAATCACATTTCCAGCTAAAGCTCCTTGAGGGTCGATTCCAGTAATATTGGTTAGTCTATTTCCATCAAAAGTATCTGTAATAGTTACATTTTCTACATCTACTGTTCCATTATTGGTGGTTCTGACTATGTAGGTTACATTCTCATTTGGTAGCATTTTGGCAGTGCTACAAGGTGTTGAAGTTCCTTTTCTGAAACATAATTTTTCGCTAGTAAGTTTTGGACCAATAGTTATAAATTCAACCTCAGATTTCTTTTCAGGCACTCCATCAGCTTTTACGATTGCGATGTTTTTAATATTCGTTCCAGCAGCTACTGTTGAAGCAATTGTTGCATTAAATTTAACAGTTTTTTTGCTTGCTGTTGTCATGTTTCCAAGGTTCCAAACAATAGTTCCAGCAGAAGTGTTTAGAGTTCCGTCTGGTTCGATCGCAGTAACATTGGTTAGTTTATCTTTTTCGTAGGTATCAGTAAGAATTACATTTTTGATTTCAGACTTGGTTGAGTTACTAACTTCGATTTGATAAGTAACTTCTTTTCCAGCACTTAATTTTCCTTCGTTACATGGAGTGGTAGTTCCTTTTACAAAACATTTCTTTAAAAGATTTAAGTCCCCACCGATTGTAAATTCAGCTTTTACTTCTTTTGCAGGAATATTTTCAGCAGAAACTAAAGCAATGTTGATTACTTTGTCACTCAACTGTACTGTACTTTTGATAGTAGCATCGTAGCTTACTGTAATAGATTTATCTTTCTCTAAAGTTCCAAGATCGTTCCAAATCACGTTTAAAGGTCCTCCGTTATTTACTGGATTGCTACCAACAGCTTGGGTATAAACAAATGAATCTTTAATACCACCATTGCTAATATTTACTATATTCTCAATTTTAGATTCGTCGTAGTCATCAACAATTTTTACTTTGTTAGCTGGAGCAACTGATTTATTGGTAGCTGTGATTTTGTAGGTAATTTGGTCACCAGCTTGAAGCGGAGCTTCTTTACATTCTTTATCAGTTCCTTTTACAAAACATTTCTTTTCAGCTCTTAGATCAGGATCGATAATATTTACAATCCAAGTTCCTGGATTTCCTACCAAGCCTCTTGAATCTGTTGGGGTGATGATAAAGGTGAATCTCGATGGTGTGTTTTGGCCTGTTGTACAAGCTACTGTTTGACCTCCTCCT
>JBIKIW010000034.1:0-14127 GCA_044361365.1 Limisphaerales bacterium
CCCGCACCAAAATACACACTCAAAGCCTACAAAACTCATTCCATTCAAACAGTTGTAGTCTTTTCTTTGTGTATTTTAATTTTGGTTTGAGTATAAATTCATCAAGTATCTTTGACTTGGGTTTTTTGTTTGTTGCGATTCGGGTTGGAAGGTTATACCCATTTCGCTAACTACCCCGTCCGCTAACGCGTCCACCCCTTCGCGAGGCAAAGGGGAATTTTAGCTTAGCTTCAATTTGATGTTAGGCTGTTGTTAGTGAAATAGCTATAAGTGGAGTGAGTTGACTTAAATAATTACTAGGTAAAGCTTTTTAGGGTGAAATCAAAAAAATTGATAAAGTTATTTCCTTCTGTACTTTTTTCATTTTCTAATATTTTAAACCTTGGAATCACACTTTTAGCTTCACTGGTTCTAAGTTTGTTTAAAAACAACGAAGCTGATTTTGGTAAAGCTATTTTTGCCTTATCTTTAATCAACACGATTACTTATCTAAACGAGTCTGGTTTTTCAGAGACTGTGCAGGTTTTTGCAATAGAAAAAAAGTACCAAAAGATATTTAGAAACATTCTTAAAAGGCAATTTATATTAAATTTATTTTGGGGGGCAATTATGTTTGGTATAGCAGTTTTATCAGGTTTTAGTTACAAAGAATCGTTTCTTATGTTGCCTTGTATTTTTTATAGTCAACTAAATACACTAATTGCTGGTTTTGCAGGATTAAACCAGAAAATTAGAGCGTTTTTTTATCAGACAATGATGATCTTGATAAGCTTGGTTGGTATTTTTGTCTTATCTTTTTCTTTTGATAATACATCTGCAACCATAATTGGACTTGGTTTAGGGATTGGGATTTGCGTGGTTTTGGTTATTTTGGATTACAAAATTCAAGGTCTTTTGGACGAAGGGGTTGAGCTAGATAGCAAGTTAAATTTGTTTGCGAAAAGTACTTTTTGGTATTATATATGCTTTTTACTCCTAAGTCAGTCAGATATCTTTATTTTAAACTATTTCTTGGGAATTGAGTATGTAGGTGTGTATAAAACGATAGCTCAAATTGCTAATTTATTTAAAATTCCAGCTATTTTGGTGTCAGTTCCGTTGTTGCCATATTTGAGTGAAAAGTTAAAAAATTCTGTAATTAATAGTAATATTGGTAAAATAAGATCAATTCTACAAAAAATAATTTTTAGCCTTTTTTTATTTTCTACTTTAACAATTGGCTTGATTTATGTTTTTGGTGATTGGTTTTTAAGGTTGGTTTATGGTTTTGAGGGTTCAAGTTTTTTGCTGACAATATTAGCTTTAGCTTTTATTTTTGAAGGTTTAAGCTTTTTGCTAATTACTTTTTTTCAGGCTTTAGAAAAAACCCAAATAGTTTGGAAAATTACGTTGTTTCAATTATTGACATACCTTGTTTTGATGATTTCAGCAGCTCGTAGTTTGTATAGTGCGGGTTTGATAATTTTGCTTGTACAAATCTTGGGTCTCGCTTGCCATTTTTATTTTTTTCTCAGATATACCAAAAGTGACTATATCAAAAAGCATCTTACCAGCCAATCCAAAGCTTAGCTACTTAGAACATAAAGAAGAAATTCACGAAGCCATTGAAAGAGTTTTGGAGAGCGGGTTTTATATAATGGGCAGTGAGTGTGATCTTTTTGAAAAAGAGTTTGCTCAATATCTGGGTGTTAAATATTGTATTGGGGTTAATTCGGGTACTGATGCAATTACACTAGCCATCAAGTCACTTGAGCTAGAGGTTGGAAGTGAGGTGATTTTACCTAGCCACACTTCGCAAGGAAGCTTAGTTGGAATTTATGAAAATAATCTAAAACCAATATTTTGCGACGTTGACCCAGAAACCTTCAATATTACTTTAGAAAATGTTTTGGATAAAATAACACCTAAAACCAAAGCTATAGTTGGTGTACACCTTTACGGACAGGCATTTGAAGTAGCTAAGATAGTTGAGTTTTGTAAGCAAAAAAATATTTACCTGGTTGAAGATTGTGCACAAGCACACGGAGCAGAGTTTAATCAAAAAAAAGTGGGTAGTTTTGGAGATTTGGCAGCTTTTAGCTTTTATCCAACCAAAAATTTGGGAGCTTTGGGTGATGGCGGTGCGATTGCTACAAATAATTTTGATTTAGCTAAAAAAATTCAACAATTGCGTCAGTACGGCTGGGAAGAAAGATATGTAGCCAAAAGACTTGGTATAAATAGCAGATTAGACGAAATTCAAGCCGCAATTTTAAGGGTAAAACTAAAACACCTAAATTCTGAAAATGCTTTAAGAGCTAAAATCGCACAAGAGTATAACAACCGTTTAACCAACAAAATCGTAAAACCCCAATTAGCTGATCACAATACTCATGTATATCACCAATATACGATCAAGACTAACAAAAGAGACGAACTTTTAGCCTTTTTACAGGACAGAAAAATTTTAGCTAATATTCTTTACCCGCTCGCACTCCACCAACAACCTGCTTTAAAGCATTTTTATACAACCCAAGGCGACCTTGAAAACACCGAAACAGTGCTATCACAAATTTTGTGCTTGCCGATATATCCACAGTTAGCTTCGAACGAAGTTGATATGGTTATTAATTCAGTCAATCAGTTTTTTACAGAATAATCGAAGGTGTCAGGTTTTTTCGGGTTATATTTTTTATCGGTCAAAACAAACAACATCAGCTCTTGGTCTTTTGATAAATTTTCAAACCTCACTGCGTGGTAAGTGTTCATCAAAATTAATTTGTTCTCTTTTTCTGAGTCGATCTCAAAGATTTGCTGTTGCTTGCTTTCAATATCTTCCAAAACAATTCTAGCTCGAGAGCTTAAAACAAGAAGCCATCTTTTAGAAAATTTGTGATAGTGGTTTCCACCAAAACTTTTTGGAGGTAATTTTAAAATAAAGAAATGTTCAATTTTTTGCTCTGAAAAGAAATCTACCGGGTTAATTAATTTGTATTTATTTTTGGTCAAAACTTCTTTCATTGGTAGCGATCCGTCTTCATTGAGAGTTAGTTTGCTAAAATCGTCTGCCCAATCTTGATCCTTTAGAAAATAAAACAAGTAACCCGAAAGTGCCGTTAAATAAACAACTAAAGCTGCTAAAGGTGGAATAGCGGGGTGAAAATTACTCACTGAAATACTTATAAAAACAATATATATAAATATTTTTACAAAGCTTATATTTCTAACCAAAACAACCCTTTCTCGAGCCAATAAATAAGCCAAAAATGGTAGCCCTAAAGTAAAAACCGAGTCTGCTAACAACTTTAGTACAAATACTAAATATAATCGATCAGCATTCAAACTAATTCCTGTAAAAAGTGGAATAACCTTAATTCCAATAAAAAAACTAAACAGAAAAGTTATCAAAACCAGGACACAAGTTATGAAAAATATATTTAAAACTAACCTGCCAATCCTTTGACTTGGTTTGTTTTTGAAAAGATAGCTTAAAATAGGTAACGCCGGCGTAAAAATTAAAATTCCCACAAGACTCGGAGTGGAACCAAAAAAATTAACCACTCCAAAGGAGGTTGCGGCTTTAATTCCACGAAAGTAAGAGTTTAAAATTAAATCAGAAAAAGATATCAAAAGATCAGAAAATAAAAGAACAACAACGCTATACCAAAAACTAGTAATCCGTCTTGTAGGTTTTAGTTGCAGGCTGAGGTATTTTTTTTTGTAAAATTGAAACAAAATGAGTCCATTTGGGATTGTCCAAGATAAAAATCTCCCAAACAAAAGGCTGAAAATAGGATTTCGACTAAAAAGATATGCAACTGAGGTTATTGCTATAAACCCTAAATTGCTAAGAATTATATATATTCCACTAGTAAAAAGCTTTAACTGTCCAGAAAAAGCCAAGGCTAGTAGATTAAAAATTGAGGCTTGCGTAGTGAGTATTAACAACCAAAAATAGTCTTCAAAAAAATTGGTTTTTACTTGAATTAGAAGTAATATAAAGCACAGTATGGAGTTTAAAATAAAATTCAGGAAAATCGAAGAACTCATAACCCTCGGAGTTGGCAAAGTAAGCAAAAATTTTTGAGCCACTTCAGCCAAGCCAAAATCACTGCCCAAATTGTAAAAGCTAATAAATGTTATAATTACAGTAAATAAAAAAGATTGGCTTTCGGGTAAATTTCGAAAGAAAATCACAATCAATAAAAAAGGTGTTAGGTAGTTAGATACCTTTCCAGCCCACAAAACAAATATATTTTGTATAAGTTCTTTCTCTAGTCCTAAATATTGACTTATTTTATATAACATTTTTGGTGCAAACTACAAACAATGATGATCCAATGGGAAGTTTAATTTTAAACTTTAAAAGCATATTCTCGATCAACATTATTTTTGTTAAAATCCAGTTTATGGGAATTATTGGTACTCCTTGATCAGATTCCAGTTTTTTACTAAATTTTTGAGTAAGATTTTTTAAGATTTTTATAGCGGCAACCAGCGGGAAAAGTAAAAAGACTCTGTAGGTTAGGACTTCAATTTTCCAGCCAGTTTTTTTGAGTAAATTTTCTAATTGGCTGTAAGTGTATCTAATTTGAACATTACAAACTTTGTCATGCTGGGAAAACAAAAAAGGTAGAGCCGCAGTGTTTATAATTAAAATACCTTTATTTTTTAAGATTCTATCAGCTTCAGTTAATAAATCAGTCGTTTGAGATTCGTCCAACATGGCAATTAAATCCATCAATAAAACAACATCTTGAGACTCATTTTTTAATTTTGTATCGATAGCATTTCCTACGACGACATTATCTAAACCTCTTTGTTTGCAAAACTCCACCGCCTTGGGAGATAAATCTAAACCAAATAAGTTTTGATATCCAAGCTTTTTTAAATGCAATAAATTTCTGCCCGTACCACAGCCAATATCTGCTATAAAGGCATCCTTATGAGAATATCTTGCTACACAAAAGCTCATAATCTCTCTCAAACCCCGATACCACCAAAGCCTATCTTCAGAGTCAAACATATCTTTATATTGACTTTCGTGCATTTCTTTAAAATCTTTTTTAGACATAAATTAGATATTTTTTTTAAATTTGATTTTCCAAAATAATTTTAAATCGCCGACCAATTTTTCTTTTGCCAAGGAAAAAACTGTATAGTTTGATTTTCCATATATTCTTGGATTGTGACCAACAGGTATTTGGGCAAATTTTGCATTTTGTAAAGCAAGTTTAACAATCAACTCTGGCAAAATAGAAGCGTCTTTGCTTGTTAAGTTTATTTTTTTTAGAATATTGTTATTAATCAGTCTAAAGTCACAGTCAACATCACGAATAGGAAAGCTAAATAAAATTTTTGAGAATAATCTATAAACCTCTCCAAAGAATATTCTTAGCACATTGTCTTTACGATTGATTTTATAGCCATTAACAACATCAGCTCCAGTTTCTTTTTGTTTCTGAACAAGTTTGGGTAGCTCCTCAAGGTTGTACTGAGCGTCTCCGTCGGTATAAAAAACCCATTCTTTGCTAGCCGTTTTAAAACCTTCTTTGATGACTGCATAGCCTTCTTGGTTGTCAGACTTATCAACTATTTTCAAATCTTTGTAGTGATTTTTAGCTTCAAGTATTTGCTGGTAGGTGTCGTCTTTTGAATTTCCTCCATGCAAAGCTATAACCTCCAAGTTTTCAGCCACTTCTTTACCAATTTGGTAAGCTTTATCTATCTGAGTCTTTACAGTTCCAGAGTCGTTGTAAAAAGGAAAAAAAATGCTTAACTCTTTTAGCTTGACCATATTTATATAATATCGTTTTTTATTAATTTGTAAAAAGTCCGATGTGTCAAATTATAAGCTGATTTCAAAAAACCTTAAAAAAAATTTTAAAAATATTTGGGCCAATGATTTTGCTAAAGTTTTACTAATTTTTTTGGCTAGTAGGATTTTTATTTTTGGTATTAGTTTTGTTGCAGATTTTGGATTTTTTGGCTTAAATAGAAACCTTTTTGAGATAAGTACTATTTGGAATAAATTTGATGTTGGTTTTTATAAATCTATTGCTGAAAATGGATACGAAGTCAGAGCTTATACAGCTAGCAAACAAGCTAACTGGGGTTTTATGCCACTTTATCCAATTACTGTTGGATTTTTTTTAAAACTTATCCCGCTATCTTTTTTTAACTTAGCTTCTATTTTATCAAACATATTTAGCTTTGCGGGAGTTTATATTTTGTTTAAAACTCTAAAAGAAAGATTAGGAGAGAACAAATCTCAATTCTTAGTGGCGTATCTTTTTTCGGCTGGCAGTTTTTATCTTTCTATACCCTACAACGAAAGTTTGTATATTTTACTACTTGCACTTGTTTTTTATTTTACAAAGAAAGAGTATTTTTTGGCAGCCTCTTTGTTTACAGGGCTTGCAATAGCAACTCGACTTCAATCCCTAGCTTTGCTGGCAATTCCTGGTATTGCGTTTTTACAATCTGCAAAACAATCTTGGAAAAACAAAATTTGGAAAAGTTTTATCTTTGTGGCAGTTGTGGCTATACCTATGGTGATTTTTATGATTTATATGAAACAAATAACCGGAAATCCTTTAGCTTTTATACAAATTCAATCGGCGTGGGAAAATCCCGATCCTTACCCTTTTAGAGCTTTTGTTGACTTGCTAAAGCTACCCATATCGTTTTCTTCAGTAGCTAATTTTTTGATGTGGATACCGTTTTGGTTTTTATTAGTCAAAAATTATCACAAACTCCCAATAAACGAACTTTTGTTTTGTTTTGGAGTAATTATGATATCCACCAGCACTCATCATTTTTATGGAACTTATCGCTATACATTAGCTCTAATACCTTTTTATACCATTTTAAATAATGAAAAATCATGGATACAGCAACTGTTTTTAAACATTCAACTGGTGGCTGCAGTAATTTATATTTTTGCTTTTATTGGAGGTAAGTTTTTGGCTGTTTAATGTAGAACCCATTTGAAAACTAATCCGAATCAACACAGACTTAAATAGTTTTGCCCTGATAAGAAACCAATTGCAAATTTGGACTTGTTCTAAACGACCTTAGGGTGCATGAAGGGGAATGTCCGATAGTACAAGGGGTTTGTGGAAATTTAAAGTGAGGTAAAACACCTTCCGCCATCTACGATGACACCTTCCTCAAGGAAGGACTAACTCATAGTCCGTTGGGACAGCTCCTCCTCTCAGGGAGCAACTGGCACTTTGGGCTTAATTTTAGGCAAAAGAAATCAAACAGGTTCTATATTTTGATGCGGTTTTGAATATAAGATATAGCTGTATCAAAAAACTAATTTACTTTAGGCTCTTGCCCAAACTTAAAATCTTTTTGAGGTTAAAGTATGACCGAATCTAACATTCCTTTGGTGGCTTTTATTGGGTATCCCAATTCTGGCAAAAGTACGCTTTTAAATCGTCTTACTGGTACCCGAAAAGCAGTGGTTGCCAACGAGGCCCATACAACTCGTGACTTAAATTATGGAGAAGATTTTTGGGAGGGTTTTTATATGCGTTTTGTGGATACTGGCGGACTCGTGCCTGATCCTAGTGATAAAATTCAAAAAGCGGTGCAGCTCAAAAGTTGGTCAGCTATAAACGAAGCAGATGTGCTCGTGTGGGTGCTAGATAGAAAACAAGACCCAGAAACCATTAGTGAAATCATGATCAAGAGAATCTGGAAAACAGGCAAACCTTGTATTATTGCAATCAACAAAGTTGACGATCCTAATCAAGACAACAGCCCATCGGACTACGCTTTTATGGGTGCAAATGGATTTGTGAATGTTAGTTGCAACACGGGTTATAACCTTGATGTGCTAATGGATACAATAAACGAGCAACTCAAAAAACTTGGATTTGAGCCAAAATTTGAGAAAGATGTGGACTTGTACGAAGCTCCAAAAGCTAAACGAAGTAACTTAAAAACAGTCAGTAGAACCAAGCGAGGATCATATGTGGTAACTAGAAATGATGATGGAATGTTTGAGTCCAATTCACTAGAAAAATGGCAACAAACCGAGCTTGATGAACTGGAAAAACCCGAAATTGAAGCCATTATTTACGATCTTGGCGGGGTAGTTTTCGATTTTCGATACAAAACCATGAATAAGATTTTGGATAGAGATTTTGGGATTGTGACAGGTAAAGATTTTGACTCCGATGAACTTTGGAAAGGTGTTACCAAAAGCGGAGAAGCGGTTGAAAAGATCAAGTTTTGGCAGGAATTGGTAAAAAAATTCGACCTATCTAGCAAAACTACGGCTGAAGATTTGCAAGCAATTTACTTTGATATAAATGAGGTTAATCACGAAGTTCTGGATAATATTATTTATCAAAAATCCTTGGGTAAAAAGGTGTATTTCCTCAGTAACATTAGCATGTTCAGCCTAGAAGGTCTAAAGAAAAATAAAGTTTTTGAATTATTTGATGGAGGCTTGCCAAGAGGTGAAATGGCACTTTCGACCAAAAAACCTCACCCAGAAGCCTTTAAATTAGCACTCAGTGAATTTGGACTCAACCCTAAAACCACACTTTATATAGATGATCTTCAAGAAAATCTAAATGGAGCGACTAAAGTGGATATTAAAACCCTACTTTATCAACCAAATACCGATTTAGACCAAGAAATTTTGAAAATGGAAGACCCTGAAAAAGCAAAATTACCGAAAATTATGTTTATCGGCAGACCAAATGTGGGTAAAAGTAGCATGTTTAACGCCATGGTTGGGAAAGATATTCAGATTGTAACCGATATTGCCGGTACGACTTTGAGCGTGAATGATACGCTGGTAGAAAGAACAGCCAAACAAAGAGTGGAAATTCCAACCAACCCAGATTTTTGGCAACAAGAAAATTCACAAAAACATCTAATTTTTGACTTCGACGGGGTGCTTGGAGATACTCTGGAGTCACTTTTGCAGGCTCACGTGGTATATGAAAATGTGAGCTATGAGCAGGCAACTGAAAACATGATTAAATATTTTTCCAAAACTCAGCACGCTAAAAAAGATAAAATTAATGAAACTGAAATGATTGCCCAAAAAGATGAATTTCACGATATTTTTACCCCAATTGCACTAGAATTTAGCGAGCTTTTTGAGGAATTTATAGAGGCAGTTTTGAACCTAAAAAATGTTCGTAAAGCCGTTGTAACTAGCAATACAAATGATATAGTTTTGCCACTTTTAGGTGATTTGGCTGAGGAATTTGAATTTATTTTGGATTATCACGATCACCTTTCCAAGGAAACCAAAATCGAACAAATTTGTAAGGAATGGGGAGTTAGTGAAAAAGACGCTTATTATTTTACCGACACTATTGCCGACGTAGTAGAGCTAGATCAGTACATGGATCCTACCAAAATTTTGGGCTGTAGCTGGGGATTTTTGGGTAAAGAAAAACTTCAAACTGTGTTGCCAGACAATCAGATTTTGGATAATTTTGATGATATTTATAAGCATTTTCCCGAAAATTATAAAGGGATTCAAAAGAACAAAACTTTTAGGATAAAACGCAAAAAAAGATACATTTTACTTGATTCTGTAGGTATTCGTCGGCCTGGGCAGCGAACTTTTGGGGCTGAAGATTTTGCCACTTACCGCACCATTCAAACCGCTCATGAAGCTGATGTTTTATGCTTGGTTTTGGACGGATCCGACACTGTAACTCACCAAGATCAGGTAGTTGGAGGGATTTTGCAGCAGTCTGCCAAGGGTGTAGTAATCGTAGTGAACAAATCTGATTTAGCAGAAGAAGATCAAAAGAAAAAGTTTGTTAGAAATTTTGCCAATAAGTTTGGGTTCTTAAAAGTCAACAATCTGGTTTGGGTTTCGGCAATGAAAGCTCGTGAAGAAATTGAACGGAAAAATCGTAAATATTGGGTGTTTGATTTTGACGGAGTGCTTGGAGATACATTTGAACTCGTCATGCAAGCACTTTCTCAAGCCAAAAAAATCACTCGTACCGAGGCAATTGAGCTCGAAAAGCTACGCAGTCAAAAACCTTATATCCAAAACTTTGACCCAAATAACGCCAAAAAAGAAAAAGAGGAACTTCAAAAATACTTCAGAGAAGTTTACAAAAACAACCCAATTCCGCTATTTAATGAGGTTATTAGTATTTTGGAAAACTTAAAAGATGCCCATCTGGCAATAATTACCAGTGGTGAAAAAAGCCTTGTTAGAAAAGCCTTAAAGCAAACCAAGGTGAAGGTTGAGCATATTTTGGACTACAAAGACTCACTTTCTAAAGCTGAAAAAATGCAGATGCTAGCCGATAAATGGGAAATTCCACTTGAAGAAATGGTCTATTTCACAGACAGTCTTGGAGATGTAAAAGAACTCAAAAGATTGCCAGTAACTGTGTATGGTTGTGGTTGGGGGTTTTATGGATCGGGAATTTTTGGGGATAAATTAGAGGAAAATAAGATTTTGACTGAACCTAAAGAGTTGCTAGAATTGACTGATTCAGGCGTGACAACTACTTCTCTTTCTCAAATTTGGGATACGGTGGATAGGTCAATCGCTGAAAGGCAATTGGAGATCACTCGAGACAAATTAAGGAAGCTCTTTAACTACATAATGAAGAAAAAACCGCCTAAAAAGCTCAGAAATAAAAAGAAAGCCGTAATGTACGACTTGTTATTTGTAAAATCAGCCCCGCCAACTTTCCACTTGCTAATCAAAGACCCCGAAACTGTGCATTGGTCATTCGTTAGGTTTTTAGAAAATGCAATCCGCAAAAACTTTGGTTTTCAAAATACAGAAATCCGAGTGAAACTCGAAAAAGTTGATCAGAATAAGGTTTTGACGAGCTAGAAAGTTAGTAAATCTACCTTTATAGTGCTAAATTTTTTGACAAATAGCACATTGCCATACCTTTTATAATAAATACCTTATCATCCATATGTCTAAAAATGAACGGAAAACGGAAAACTTATTTAGAAAATTTATACTTCAAGACCTGCTTTTTTTGGAGAAAAAAATTACTATTGAAGAACAGTCTTCTGATAATATCAAAATTGATAAACTTCTAAAAAACGCTTCAAAAGGTGGTAATGGTAAAGGTTATCCTGAATTTATTATTCAGTTTAAAGAAAATCCAGATTTTATAATTGTTGTAGAGTGTAAAGCTGATTCAAAATTTCATGTATCTGAAACAAAAGATAAATATAAGGATTACGCTGTTGATGGTGCATTGCTCTATTCGTCCTTTTTATCAAAAGAATTTGATGTTTTATCAATTGCAATCAGTGGGGAAAGCGAAAATAGTTTAAAAGTTTCTCATTTCTTACAGCTCAAAGGAACAGATCGATATCATTCAATTTTTAAAGAAGATTCATTTTTACCATTAGAAGATTACTTAAATGGTTATCAAACAGACGAAAGAAAGTTTAATCAAGATTTTCAAGAATTATTAAAATACTCAAAAACTCTCAATGATAAATTCCATACATTAAAAATAAAGGAACGGTTAAGGAGTTTATTGATAAGCGGTGCATTAATTGCTTTGGAAGATAAAGCTTTTTTTAACAGTTATAAATATCAAAAACCAAAGGAGCTCGCTGAAAATCTAGTGAACACAATTAAAAACAAACTCAACGAAGTTCAAAGTAAGTATGGTGAAGATATTGTAAATACCTATAGTTTTATAAAAACAAACGAAGTTTTATCTAAAGAAGAAAATGTACTAAGAGACTTGATTACAGAAATAGATACAAGGATAAATAATTTTATTAAAACCTATAAATATTTTGACACTCTTGGTCAGTTTTATATTGAGTTTTTGAGATACGCAAATAATGACAAAGGCTTAGGGATAGTCTTAACCCCGCCACATATAACTGAATTATTTTCAGAAATTGCAAATGTAAATAAAGAGAGTATTGTTTTGGATACTTGCACTGGAACAGGAGGATTTTTGATTTCAGCAATGAAGCAGATGGTTATTGATGCAGGAGGAGACAAAGAAAAAGAGTTGAATATCAAGTCAAAGCAAATTGTTGGAATAGATAGAGATGATGAGATATTTATAATGCTTTCTTCTAACATGTATATTCATGGGGACGGAAGAAGTAATTTGATTAAAGGAAGCTGTTTTGATGAAAAAATTATTGAAGAAGTTAAAAAATACAAACCAAATGTTGGCTTTTTAAACCCTCCATACAGTGCTACAAAAAATGATATTCCCGAATTAGAATTTGTTTTAAATAATTTATCAATGCTTGAAAAAGGAAGTTATTGTGTCGCTATTATCCCACTTTCTTGTGTACTTGCAACGACTGGAAAAGAATATGAATTAAAAGAAAAACTCTTGAAAGAACATACTTTGGAGGCTGTTTTTACAATGCCTACAGAATTATTTAATAATTCAAAGGTAACGGTTACTACTTGCATAATAGTTTGTAGAGCCAAAGAAAAACATCCCGATAATTACAAAACTTATTTTGCTTATTGGAAAGAAGACGGATTTACAAAAAGAAAAGCAAGCGGCAGAGCAGATTATTATCATAAATGGTCAGTTATAAAAAAATATTGGATTGATAATTATAGAAATAGAGATGATATTCCAGGACATAGTGTTAAAAAATATGTTACTGCAAAAGATGAGTGGTGTGTGGAAGTCTATATGGAGACAAATTATAATGATCTAAATAATCACTATTTTGAAAAAATTATAGTAAATTACCTTTCATATTTACTTGTATATTTTAAGATACCTAACATATCCTCAAAACCAACACTTGAAAAAAATATTGATTTAAACACCAAAAACTGGGGGACTGTAGAACTAAGCTCTATCTTTAAAGTAGAAAGTGGGAAAGGAGGAAATATTTATGATTTAGAAATTGGTAGTGAATACCCTTATATATCGTCAACATCTGTAAATAATGGGTTGATTGATTTTGTAAATGCAGATGAAAGTGATTTGCACGATGAAAATACTATTACCATAAACAGAACTGGATCTGTTGGGGAAACATTTTATCAAAATCACAAATATATAGCATCAAGAGACCGTGTAAGAGTTCTTATACCAAAGTTTAAGATGAATGAATATATAGCCATGTTTCTTATTGGAATTATTAGTTTAGAAAAATATAGATTTAATTACGGAAGAACATGGGGAACTTCTCGTATTAAAGAAAGTAAAATCAAACTTCCAACAGACAAAAACGGAAATCCAGATTGGCAATTTATGCAAGATTATATTAAAAGTTTGCCCTATTCTAGTAACTTATAGAAAATATTTTACCAAAAAAAACCGCACTTTAACTAAACCCGATTCATCTTCTGAACCAAACTCTGTTGTTTTTTCTCCAATTCTTCAAGCTCATCTTGCTGCTTCCAATATTCTAGCTCTACTCTCATCTGACTAAGGTAGTCATTTAAAATATTCTTATAAAAAAGTAGAGACTTTTTGGCTTTTGGAATAGGTTTTGGTGGTAAGGTTTTTTCGTAATTTTTAACTTTTTTAGTCACACTTTCTATGGCTGAAATTCTAGTTTCAATGTCTTTGGTTTCGGTAATTTTGCTCATAAAATCAATAAAATTTCGTGCAGTTTTAAAGCTAAGCTCGTTGTCAAAATTATCGCTTTCTTGTAGTTTTCGAATCGATGATTCTACATTGCTGTAGTGACTTTTCCACTTTTCGTTTAATTGATGAAGAGAGTTTTTGAGATTCTCAATTTCGATTTTTACCATATATCCCTGCTCTTTAACCGCTCTGGAAAGAGCTTTTTGCCTTCTAAGATGCAAACTTCTTCGTTGGATCTGAACTACAGGAGAAAGCCTGGCCAAAAATAATCGAGGGTTACTAAATAAATTGAAAGTTGAACTCATATATTAATCTTTTGACTCGTCTTATAGCACAAAAAAAGCTTCAGGTCAAAAGCCCCACAGCGACTGAGAGAAGAGTTAAAAAATTATAAATTATAAATGGTTAATGGTTAATTATAAAATTGAGTTTGATCTGTAGAGGCGAGTTTATCTCGTCATCCTTGTATATGTCAACAATTTTGATGACAGAATTTTAGTTATTCCTAATACTTTTAATTCTGTTTAAAAATTTTTAATAACATATGCGTTTAAACGATAAAACCCTGGCTCGTAACTACCTT
>JBIKIW010000073.1:0-3650 GCA_044361365.1 Limisphaerales bacterium
GATTTCCCCAGAAAGTAGATAAGTTACAGTTTCAAAGCCCCTATGAGGATGTTCTCCCACGCCGCCAGTTTCACCAGGTTTGATCTCAGTGGGTCCAAAATTATCGAGCATTAAAAATGGATCAATATTGCTAATTCCAGGACTGGGTAGGGGGCGATTGACTTCAAAATTACCTTCTCTGGTTTGGTGAGCGGTGGCTATTTTATCAATAGAACGAGTTATATTTAGTTTAGACATACAACTAAGTATAAAATTTAAATTTATGATTTTGACAAGGAGTTTAAACCTGGGTCAACCGCATTTTTGACCTAACACATTTTTATGGTATCAAAAGATTATGATAAAAAATTTAAAGTATATCAACAGGCCTCTTTCCTAGTTCCCTAGTTTAAAATTCACAACTTTCTATGTCGAGCCTCTTTTTTTATACCTACTTTTTAGCCATACAAGACTTTCATCACCTCTTCAGTAGTATCTACAATATTAAAAAGACTGAAAAAATCACGATTTACGGTATGTCTTTCGTTCAATAAAATCTTTTGAAACCAATCCATATAACCTTGCCAAAATTTGGAGTCTAACAAAAAAACTGGTTTTTTCGGGTGTTTTTTAGTCACAATTAGAGTCAAATCTTCCATAAGCTCATCAAGAGTTCCAAACCCACCTGGGGCAAATACAAAAGCATTGGATTGTCTGAGCATGTATTTTCTGACGCTAAAATGCTTGAATAAAATATCTACATCTCCAACGTGAGCTGAAGATTCTTGAGGTAAATCAATTTTAAAAGCCACTGCTTTTCCACCTCCATCTCTAGCCCCTTCTAAACTAGCTGCCATGATTCCAGGTCCCCCTCCAGACACAACACCCCAACCTCTTTGAGCAAAACTTTTGGCAAGTTCTTTGGTTCGTAGATAAGATTGAGAGCTTTTTTCGATTTTAGCACCACCATAAAAAGTTACTGTTTCGCTTGGTAGTCCGTTTAGAGCTAAAAGACCTTTGGTGTACTCATCTCGGATTTCATCCAGTAAAAGCATCTGCCACTCATTAAGTGTTTGGAAATTTTTGTTTTGGTTCATAACAGATAGTGTAGCAGGGTTTCTAGAATTAGGCAAAAATTGAACTTAGGATTAATTCAATGCTAAGAATCTGTTTAATAATTTAAAAGTGTAATCTCAAAATTCTCTATCCAAAATTACAAATACTGACATTCAAAAAATCTGGCCTTATTATCTTTTTAGTTCAAAGAGTTTTACTTTTTCATCTTAAATTTAAAGCTCTGCTGGAATCTTAAACAGGTTCTTAATCTACCAAACTCTAACGTGGGTTATTCTTTTTCTTTTCAGCTTCTGCCTTGGCTACAAAATTGACTCCAAAGTCTCGAAGAAAAGCCCTAATTTTTTTCATACTAGAACCACTTTTTGCCCAGTTTAACCAATCTGCATTGGGTTTTTGGTTGCGAGAAGTAATTATTTCGACAACATCACCATTTTGCAATTCTTCATTTAGTTTAGCAATCTTACCATTGATTTTAGCCATTACAGCGTGAGATCCAACATCTTCGTGGATTTTGTAGGCAAAGTCTATTGGGGTAGCTCCTTTGGGTAAATCAATTACATCGTTTTGAGGAGTTAAGACAAAAATTCTATCTGGATAAAGATTTAGTCTTACATTTTTCATATATTCTACTTCTGGAACATATTTTTGCTCCAAATCAATCAGGCTTTGTATCCACTGAAAACTTTTTTTGGTTAGCCAATTTTCACGATCGTCACCAGTTAAATTTTCTTTATACCACCAGTGGGCAGCAACCCCGTATTCGGCATATTCATGCATTCTTTGGGTGCGGATTTGATATTCAAAAATCAGATTAGACTTTGGATCTTTAACAGTTAGGTGAATACTTTGGTAGCCATTATCTTTGGGTTCTTGAATGTAATCTTTAATCCTTTCGGGTAAAATTTCAAAATGATCGTGTAAAAGAGATAAGGTTTTGTAACAGTTGCTAACTGAATTGGTAATTATTCTAAGGGCTACTAAATCATAAATCTCAGACAGTGGTTTGGATTCTAGGGTTACTTTTTTAAAGGTTGAATAATGGTATTTTGCCCTTCCAGTCACTGTAAGATAGGGCATATTGGTTTCGTCTAAAATTTGCTTGGTTTTTTTAACCAATTTTTCGACCTGCTTGGTGCGTTTGTTGTAATCTAGATCAGGTAAACTGAGATAATATTTACTTTCGGTTGGATAGGCGTAGCTAAAAGCAGCCTCTTCGAGCTGAGATCTGAGGCTTCCAACTCCCAATCTTTCGGCAAGAGGAGCGTAAATTTCTAGACTTTCTAGGGCGATTCGCCTTGCTTTGTCTGGTGGTACAGATTTAAGGGTGCGAAGGTTGTGGATTCGGTCGGCAAGCTTGATAAAAATAACCCGCAAATCCTTACTCATCGCCACAAAAAGCTTACGTAAATTCTCGACCTGTTTTTTCTCTCCCAAATACCTGATTACACTTAACTTGGTAATTCCTGAAACCAAAAAGGCTGTTTCTTCTCCAAATTCTCGCTCGATAAGCTTAATCCCTTCGACAGGTTTTTCACAAACATCTTCGGGGACATCATGCAAAAGAGCAGCTGCGATAGATTCTTTATCAAACTCAATTTCAGCTAAGGTAATTGCAGCATTTACAGGGTGAATAATATAAAAATCTCCACTTTTACGACGCTGTTCGCCATGCATTTCTACCATAAAATCGAAAGCTAGTCTCACGAAATCACGTTTTTCTGGAGCCAGGTAGGTTATTTTAGGTGATAATAATGCCCATAATTCGTTGGCAGCTTTAGAAAGAGAGTCTCGGTTTATTTTAATTTCGTAGGGTTTCATAGAGTTAGCAGAAAATGATCACATACCAAATATTTGTCAAAACTTAAAATCTACTACTTAATTGCAAAAACAAAACTATTTTATATGATCGATACTATTTATTACAGCCTTCAATTTGCAGCCCTAATCTTTTTTAATGTGCTTTGTATTATGGCGATTGTTGCTGTTTTTATGCTAATCGGAGCTGTTGTGCATATCAAAAACAAAACCGAAGAAACCTTAGACACTGCCAAAGAAACGATGGAAAACGTAGGACAAACTACGTCTAATATTAAAGATGTTTTAGGTAACTTTAGCGGATTTTTTAGACCAAAGAAAACCCCAGGTATTGCTGATTTTATTGAGATTTTTTTTAGAAGATAGTAGCCTAGAATTATACTACCACCTTGCTAATCAATGGATCGTAATATCTATAAAGAATTACCGGCGAATGAATTTGTAAGGGTGTTTTTCATATAGAATTTAAAATTATTTAGGCTCTTATCTTGACTTAATTTCAAAAATTAATCTGATTATTGGATTGATTTGGTAAGTGTAGCAAAAATTGCAAATAACTTCACCAAACTACATTTTTAATTTTAATTATGTCAGAACATCCTACGCCTTTATCGACTAAATCAGAAAACAAAGGCATCCCAAATAATTCTAAAGGAACTAGACCAGTTAAAATTTAATTTGAAATACTTTTCAGGTATTTAATATAGATTTTGATAATATGGAGCAAATCTGTCTCTAAGTCAAATACATATTTCTCTAAATCTTTTTTTGATTGAGTT
>JBIKIW010000035.1:0-14035 GCA_044361365.1 Limisphaerales bacterium
TATGTATTTGACTTAGAGACAGATTTGCTCCATATTATCAAAATCTATATTAAATACCTGAAAAGTATTTCAAATTAAATTTTAACTGGTCTAGTCCCTAAATAATAATATTTTTTTGTTCATATTTTTTTTAAGAATCTAATTCTATGAAATAGAAATACTTTTGACAAATTCCACCTTACCAAATTTGATTAAATCGTGTTTTTATTATTTTTGGATACTGAGACTAGCGGTTTAAAACCTGCTACTGATCAGATTATTGAAGTCGGCGGCGTGATTGCTGACTTTGACCCAATTACTCTGAAGTGCAGGCAAGTTGATTCGTTTGAATCTTTAGTGGCTCTTCGCAAAACTTTGGACCCGAAGATTACTCGCATTACTGGAATTACTGAAAACGACCTTTTACCAGCCGATAAACTGCCTGTGGTTCAGGAAAACTGGGCAAATTGGCTAGAAAAATATGATGGGCAAATTGTGGCAATTGTGGGGCATTCCATAGCTTTTGATTTGGGATTTTTGAAAGAAGAAGGGTGGTTTTTACCGCAGGTGCAATCTATTGACACTCTTGAGCTTTCACGGGTGGTTTTCCCTGATATGCAAGCCATAAACTTGGAATATTTGGCACCAGAGCTAAAACTTCAGATTATCTCAGATTCCTCCGCCCACCGTTCACTTTTTGACTCGCAAATTGACATGTTACTTTTTGAAAAAATAGCTCAAAGAATTTCGGAAATTGGCTTTTCGTCTGAATTGCAAGAGATTTTTAAGCAAACACTGCTCCCGTTGGATTTAAACTTTTATGGTGATAATTCTAACCTTAAATTCAACAACGGGGAGGATAAATCCGTCCCCTACGATGCATTTGAAAGCCAATCCCGCAGTCAACCTGAACTCGTTTCAAAATCTCAAAATCAACTCCTTTTAGGGCTAAATGGTGAACCCAAAAACCTTGGTTTATCTGAATATTTAGACCTTATAGCCACCGATGAATCTACCACCAAAATCACTGAACTAATCCATCAATTTACAAGTCACCAAATCCGAATTTTCTTATTTCAGCTTCTCACAATAAATTATCTCAAAAAAGTTACTTCGTCTCAAAATTTTAAGATTCACCTCAAGTTCGGACTAACTGACTTTTGGTTTTTTCAGGTTTTGTTTGAATATCTTTTACAGGATCAAAATAAGGAGCTACAAAATCCAGTTTTACCTCAATTAGAAGGGATTATTTGGCAGATTGGAGCGGTTTCGGATTACAGTCTAAATTTCGGGCAAATCGTGGAACTTTGTGAGATTTACAAAAAATTAATGAGCTGGGATTATCCTAATATTTCAAATCAAACTCCGATTTCACCAGCCGATTCCAAGATTAAAGACCTCACTCAAAAAGTGATTAGTGGTCACGATTTTTTGTTGTTCAGTCTGCAGCCGTTTTTGCAAAATCACAAGTATGTTTTTGAGCCGTTGCGACAGATTCCCCAAGAAAAAGTGGTGGGGCAGAAGCTAAAAAGCTTGTTAGAAAGCCTACAAAATTTGAGCAACCAATTGCAAACGCAACCAATTGAAACAACTCTTTTATCTCGGTTAAATCAAAAAATTATTCAAAGTATTAGGCATTTTGAATATAATTTTAACCAAGTTTTGTACATTTACCAATCAGGAAATTCACTTTCGTTTACTACCACCAAACCAAATTTCGACCTACCAACTCATTTTCAAGATCTCAAAATTAAATTTCCAACTCTACAATTTCAAACTTCTTTGCCTCAAAACGAGTGGGAAGAATTGGCTAAATTAAGTGGTCTTACCGACCTAAAAGTGTCATTTTTATCAACTCAAGAAGAATTTGCTTTTTTGGAAAGAGTGGATTTGGATGAATTTTTGGACACCAAAACCGAGCAAGCCAAAACGGAACAAAAACCGATAATTTTACTTGCTGGTCAAAATTCGACTTTGAAGGATTTAAAACAAAAATTGGTGGAAAATCAGCACAAAAATGATTATTTAATCCTGGGGGAAACTGGCTCGGCAACCAAAGTAAATTCCAAATTGGTGCGAAACTTCAGTGGAATTGCAGTTTTCAAACTGGCTAACCTTGAAGGGCTGTTAAGCCTCCCAAAAGTGCCTGATATTAGCGAAATTTGGCTGATCAATAATCCCTACTTTTTCATTCATCCGTATTGGAAAAACTATTGGCAAAAAGTCGGACTACAAAAAGAAACTGTGGAGCCGGAATTTAAAAAACTCTACCTTTTAGCTCAGCAATATCAGATTTTGCAAAAACACGGCGTGAAAATCGGATTTATTCGGGGGTATTAGGTTACAAAAGAAGTTTAAGTATGCTAATGTATGATCTGGCCAGTATTTAATTAACAAGGAGAAAATATGGCTTATCTGAAAGGTAAACTCGCTGCAGTCACACCCAAAAAAGGGGGCGTTATTGAAAGTAAATTAGGACCAAAAAGACGATTGGTCCTACAGCACAAGATTGCTTCGACGGAGGGACGCCAAGATGGTGTTGTTGACACACAGTGGGATACTTTACAAATCGAAGGAGGAAAAGAAAATATTTTCTATCACACCGCTAATTTCGACTTAGAAATTAAATAGTGTAGTAAATTGGCACACAGCTGATTTTTCTTCCTGTGTGCTATGTATCAAAATATTTATTACTCTAAAAGTAATATTTTTGACCACTAAATCTTTATCCTAAGAACTAATCTTGAAATTGAAGTATATTTTTGATTTTAGTTAACTTAATAAATAATCTTATACAATACTAGAATAGTCGTAAAATTTACAAAAGGTTGTCTGCAGTGAGTTTTTGATGTATAATTGGTGGGTTATGTCAGAATTTTATACAAAATTTGAGAAATTTGAAAGTAAGCCTGTCGACTTGGAAAATAGTAAAGAATATTTTACATGGCTAGACGAAGAAAAGCAAATAAATCTTTTTAAGTGGATCGGTAAAGAGTTTGGAGAAAGAATAGCCAGCTTGCTTGATACAAAATATTCAGATAGTCCAAAAGATATAAGACTAAAGCAAATTAAAACCAAAAAAGAATTTTTCCAAGAATTGATGAATTTTGAAAGTAGTCAGCTATCAACAAACAAACGTAATGAAACTTCAGGCTTAAGCTCTGGCGATATACATTCAGGTCCATTTTTGATTGAATATTTGTTTGAGCCTATTCAAGTTCCAGGTCTAAATAAAGAGGAGGCTTATCGATACAGTAAGCAAGCAAATAGAAGCTTCTATAAATGGTTATATTGAAGAAAACGATCTTCCAGAAAATTTAAAAAATGAAATTCAAGAATTTGCTAATAACATGAAGTAAATTAAACAAATTTCTTACTCCCAAAGCCCTCAAGTAGGGTGATTTTGGCTTTATCGCTGGCTTTTTTGGTGATGATTTCTCGGATCTGAGTTGCTGTGAGGAGCTTAAAATTCAAGATTTGATTCTCATCGTAACCGTTTTTGACCAGTTCGTTTTGCACAATTTCGGAAAAATTTCGACCTAAAAGGACTGTAATATCTGGCGGATTTTGGTTTATAATTTTAGCGAGTTGAATGTGGATTTCGGTGGATTTGGTGCCAAGCTCCAAGATGTCATCCAAAAATAAAACTGATAAATTAGGCTTTTGTGGGTTGTTTTTGACTTGTTTGATTTGATAAAGGAGTTTAATTGCGTTCACCACTCCGTCAAAGTTGGCGTTGTAGCTGTCGTTGATCAAGATATTCTCGTCTTGCTGGCTAATTTCTAACGAACCTTGTGGAGGATTTAGAGTTTTCAAGAGTGGTTTGATTTCCTCTATTTTTAGACCAAAATTGATCGCCAAGCTCAAAGCTCCGACCAAGTTTTCAATATTTCCTTTGCTTAAAAGATTGGTCTGTAATTGGTGTTTGGTTTGAATATTTCCAACTTTATAAACCAGATCAAATTGGGTTTGTAGATCAGAATTTAGCTGAAGGTTTTGGGCGTAAAAATCGTATTCTTGAGCTTCGGTTTCGCTCTCAGGAATGCCGTATTTAATCAGCTTTATAGTTTCAGGAAAATCAATTTTGTGGCACATTTGGCTAGACCAGTTCACAGCAACGGTTGCGTTTGGTGGTAAAAACTGCAAAGATTCGGTTTCAGCTTTGATGATGTTTTGTTCACTTCCAAAAAGGCTAAAATGCTGATAATTTAAACCCGTAATGATCGAAGTTGTAGGCAAAGTAAACTCACAAATTTCCGATCCTTCTCCAATTTTGTAGGCTCCAAGTTCGGATACAAAAAAGTTGGTTTGTTCGTTTAACTTCAAAGTTTTTCTAGCAACTGCCACGCCAGTATTTTGATTTTTAAGGGTTTTTTCAACCACAAATTTGCTTTCCAAAAGTTGACTGAGGACTTCTTTGGTGGTGGTTTTCCCGTAGGCTCCAGAAATGGCGATAACTTTTAGATCCATCAAGTTTTTGCGATGAATTAGAGCTTTTTGAAATAATTTTTGCTTAAAATAACGATCTAATGGTGAAAAAATCCCCAGCCAAATCCCAATCAAAAGTGGAATAATTAGCACCAAAACAGCGGAAACCAAACTAGCTTTAAAAATCGGGTCAAAAATAGCTGCGTAAAGTAAGATTGATTGAAAAGTAAGAAAAGTTAAGCCAAAATTGAGTGTCGCTTTAGCCGAAAATTGAGGTCTGAGAGTAGTTCGACGAATTATCAGCTTTAAGGTAAATTCTACCACCTCCAAAACTACTACCAAAAGCCACAACCAAGCCAAAAAATTGGTGATAAATTCAATCTTTGTTAGCCACAAATTTATGCCAAAACTTGCACACCAAACTGCCACAAAACCCAACCTAAAAAGCGTCCATTTTTCCCACAAAATCGGTTTAGATTCGGGTAGGGTGAGGTAGTCTCGCATTTTGTCGATGCGGTATTCTTTGCGTTGCCAGATGTACAGCCACAGCAGGGTTTGCTTTAGCCAAATTATTGATGAAATAAGCACAAAAGGCACTTGCCAAAAGAGGGGTTGCATACCATTTTGGTTTCACGAGTTTTTGATTTGTTGGCAAACGGAGGGGATTCGTTGACAATTGGGGGTAGCTTTACTTATTTTTGTAAATATGCCTAATTTTGCTTTTATAGATGCACAAAACTTGTATTTAGGTGTCAAATCACAAAATTGGAATTTAGATTACACACGATTTAAAAAATATTTAGCTGAAAAATATAAGGTAGAGAAAGCATTCTTGTTTATTGGTTATTTGCCTGAAAATGCTGATCTATACAGAGATTTACAGTCTGCCGGGTATATTTTAATTTTTAAAGAAGCCCTAAAAATAAATAACAAAATTATCAAAGGAAATGTAGATGCCGAGTTGGTTTTGGAAGCGATGATTCAGTATGATCAATACGAAAAGGCTGTGATTGTTAGTGGTGATGGTGATTTTGCTTGTCTAATTAAATATTTATACAAACAGGAAAAATTAAAAATGGTTTTGGTGCCAAATCAGCAGAGATATTCTGTGCTTATCAAAAAAACTGCCAAAGAAAAAATCGATTTTGTGTCTGGTTTAAAGCAAAAATTGACAACAAAAAATGGCAGTACAGATAAAGACAAAACTTTTCACCGTGCTACCAAATCGTGATAAATAGATAATTAAAGAATTATTAAACTTTGTCAAAGACAATTAGGGAGGTGTGTTTTGGTTTGTTGGCAAATGATAAGGTTGACAAATCGACTATTTTAAGGCAAATAATGGGGTTTGTATGACCGAGTCAGAAATCGATGAGATGATAAAACATCTGGAGAAGGAGAAATTTCTTTTGTCTTCGTATTTAAAAAGTTATAAAGAGATTTTTGTTTATCTAAACAATATTTTTAGTCCATTATTAGAAAAAAACAGGAGTTACGATAGCTATGAATCAAAACTTGATCAATTGATCGATAAAAATGTTCTGGATAAATTAGACAGTCTTTATAAAGAATTTAATCAGCAAAATAATATCATTATAGATTACAAGCATAAACTTTTGCACGCCAAGAGGGACGAAATAACAGTATTTGAATCTAATAAAATCCAACAAACATTAACAGAAGTTACTCAAAAATTGAGAGAAATTCACACAAAAGTATTGGAAATAGAAGGCATAAACGGACTTTTGGCTAATATTTTGGCTGAAAATTTATCTAAAACCACAACTTTATCAAAAGAGTTGGAGGATAAAATTGAGCTTAGTGAAAAAAATGTTAACCAAACACTTAAAACATTAGAGGAAAAAATAGTAGTTGCTGAAAAGGTTACATTAAATAGAAAGCTAGAAGATCGAGTTGCTTCTTTAAATGATGAAGCTAGAAAATTCAGAAATGGTGGAAATTGGTGGCTATCGGCGATTGTTTTGACCTCAATTTTGATTTTTGCGGTCGCTGTGATAAATGTTACTGGTTTAAATTTTGGTTTGGGGAATTGGAATGTTGATAAAGTGGATTTAAAATATCTAAAACCTGATGTAGAAAACAACAATGTCTTTTGGATTTATCTTTTTAGTAGGGTTTCGGTAGCTATTGTGCCAGTTTATTTCTTGTTTTTTGCTATCAAAAATTACAGATCGATCAAGCACACAGAGTTTGTGTACAGACAAAAAGCTTCGGTTTTAGATGTTTATACTACGCTTTTATCAATTACAGAGGTAAAAGATCCTCAAGGTGAGCTTGTTAGGCAAATTGGTAGGTCGGTTTTTGAGATTCATCAGACAGGTTATATCAAAGAAAATCAGGATAAGGACAGTGTTGAGAATATGAATATTGTTGGGGAAGCAGCTTCTAGGTTGTTGAAAAAGGAGTAAATTTTTGACAATTATAATTACTAAGCGTCTAATTTAGACATTAAATGTCTTTATGATTACTACCAAAACCAAAAAAACTCGTAAAACCAATTTTATTCGACTTACAATTAGCCCAAGTTTGGAAAAGGATTTGGTCAAAGCTCGTAAAAAATATCCATACCTAGAAGACGCTGAGATTATCAAAATCTGGCTTGGAAATGGGGCAAAAAGTGATTTCGGAAACCTTTCTGACGAACCAAATAATCAAGATTTGCTCAAACACACTTCCAAAATGTTTCAACTCGGGGAAGACTGGCAGTCCGAAGAGGATGTTATAGATTACAGCAAAGCAAAGCCGGTAAATTGGGCTAAAAATTCTTCTAATTGATGATTATGACCAAAATCGTGTATGCACCTTTTCCTTATTTAGATGAGCAAAATAGCCGAAATAGACCACTTTTAGTTTTGGCTGAAAATCAAGATGAGTATGAGACCATTATTGTAGCCTATATCACCAGCAAAATGGGTAAAAAAATATTGGAAAGTGATTTTGTATTATCTAGCAATGATGAATTTTTTGAAAAAACTGGATTAAACAAAGATTTTATCATCAGGCTTCATAAATTGGGCTGTATCCAAAAGTCAACTATACAGTTTGAAGTTGGGAATTTACCTAAAAATGCGACTTTAGAGATAAGGAAAAAGCTAAAGAATTTGTTAAACTTAAATTGACAATTGCCCCAAATAGAGGCTTAAATTTCAACATGAAGTCATTAAATCTACCAAACCTTGGTTTGAAATTATCAGGTATTTTTATTTTTTTAAGTCTGATTTTGCTCAGTTTATCTTTAGTTTCAAACACTTTTGTGAGTGCTGATCACCCAATAGATAGATCGAGTTCTAGTAGCAGTTCTAGCTCATATGAAACATGTCAAAATGATAACGGTTGTCCGATTAGTGGAAGTAATTCGCCAGCATTTAGCTTCGAAGATAAAAAACACCCAATGATCAACGACATTATATTTAATATTGTTAAATTAATAGTTGGTATTCTAGCAGGTTTAACGATCTTGGCTTTTGTCCCACTCACAATAACAGGAATCGTACTTTTGGCCAACAAAAAAAGTAAATTTTGGTCGATTTTTTGTCTAGCTTTTAGTCCAGTTGTTTTTGTGCTTTTGATTATTATTTTTACAGTTGTGAATGTTTTCCAACAAGTTACTATAGGCTGATAAAATGACCCCAAAACAAATCTTTTTATGCGGTTTTAGAGGAAGTGGAAAATCGACAGTTGGTAGGATTTTAGCTCAAAAATTGGGTTGGGATTTTGTAGAAATGGACACTCAAATCGAGCAAATATCTGGGCAAAAAATTGCGGAACTTACTGAAAATGGAAAAAATTGGGGAAAGTTTCGACAGCTGGAATTGGAAATCCTAAAAAGCTTTGAAAATAAATCGAACTTGGTAGTTTCTTGTGGAGGCGGGGTAGGGGTCAATAGTGTAAATGGTGAACAGGAAAAACAAGTTTTGGACTCTCTAAAACAAGCTCTTGTAGTGGTTTTGTATCCTACCGAAGCGGTTTTGTGGGAAAGATTAAGAGCAGATTTTGAGTCTAAAAATAGCAACCACAGACCAAGTTTGGCTGGAAATGAAAGTACAAATTTAGAAGTCGAAAAATTCCTAGCTGAACAAAAATCTGTTTGGAAAGAGCGAGAGAGCTTGTACCTTGGTTTATCCAAAAATATTTGTAGGTTTGAGTATGAAAAACCAGTGGATTTGGTGGAGAGGGTTAGTAAGTTGTTGTTCTAAGCAACTCCCATAAACCTACAGGCAAATATTTCTCGCTTGGAGCGTTTAGCCAAAAACCCCTTTATGTTTTCTATAAACTTCTCTGAATTAGTGCAATCAAAACCCAACATTGCGTATTCAGGGTTTTCATTAAATAAATGAATAGCACCTTCAGTATCAAATTTTTTTAAGAAATTATAAAACTCCATACTTGTTGTACCTTGAAGTTTAGTCATGCCATTTCTATCTTTTATATACTCAAAAGTCCGTACGATTGAAGTTAATACATATAGTATATTTTCTGATTTACTTAGACCAAAAACCGGAAAATGTATGCGGGGAGTCAAAAAATAAGGTATAGATTTTTTATTTAACCTTGAAAATTCACTCCTCATCTACCCTCTTTCGTGTTTTATTTTCCAGGGGTGTCTGTTGATATAAAAAGAATCGGCACAAATAATACTGTCAGGGTCTTCCCAAATTGGTAATCCATCTTCTGTAATCGCTTGTTCTATAGTAAGTCGTTGATGCAGGTCTTTGTCAGGTATATTTTCTCTTAAAATTGCATTATATTCTTCTAGTGTAAAAGGATTTTCACTACTAATCTCGCTATATTCTTCTTTAGTGGTTTTTAAATAAGGTTTGATTAGGTTGAATGCAGCAACTTTGATTTCATCTGATTGGTTTTGATAAAGCAATTTATCAGAAAATGAAGCACCAAATTCAAATAAATCATGGTTGTTTTTCAAGGTGTCTACCCAACGAGAAATAGTCTTGCTAGCTTGTAGAGGTCCATTGGTTTTGCAGTAGTCAACCATCAAATCTGCCCAATTAACGTTTTTACCAGCCAAATCACCCTTAGCTTGGCTAAAAATTAAATAAAATAATTTTTGTAAGACCGAGTAACTTTCTGCTTTAGACCAAAAAGCTTCCACACCTTCAGCTGTTGAAGTGATTTCAGGATGCTGGGTAATTTCAACACTTTTTTGAGTAGAGTGCTTGCTCGGGTCGAAATTTTTAAGTTTATAAAAAGCTTGTCCCAATTGGATTATGGATTCTTGGTTTAGAGTGATGTCTAATCCAAATTCATGAGTTTTATCTAAAAACTGAGAAGGTTTTAAATTATTAAAAACTTGTTTATCCGCGGTTACAAAATTTAAAGAGTTTCCAACATGACTATCTAAAGCCTTGTAAATTGCGATTGTTTCTACCCCGCCTTTTTTTAGCTCAGCTATCAAAAAATTATACGCAGCTAATTGTCTGGCGTTGATTTCTGGATTGCTCAAATGCTTTAGCTTGTTTGCAAGGTTTTGAATAAACCCGGCGTTTCTAGAGATTGACTCTTTTACTTTATTAACAATATTTTGCAACGAATTATGAAATATATCTGTTTCGGTTAAGGGTTGCTGTAGTGTTTTAAAACCACTAGGGTTTCTTAGATAGGAGTTAGCTGAAGGTTGGTTTTCTAAGATCAGATTTTGCATAGTCAAATATTATTATTCGACGATAGCAAGTATTTTAAGAAATGCAATATTCTTGCTATAATAGCCACTCCCATGGTAAATCAGATACTTATTTGGGAAACTCACAGTCGATTTTGTATTTAAACACCTTTGAAGTTTAAAATTCACTTGCCAGTCCTAGACATTTTTTAATTCGCTGGTCAGAAATTTAAGATAAAATTAATTTGTTACCAATTTTTATGTTAAACACCATAGATGAAGCTATTTTAGACATTCAAAAAGGAAAAGTTGTGATCGTTGTAGATGATGAAAATCGTGAAAACGAAGGGGATTTTATTATTGCCAGTGAGCAAATTACACCCGAAATTATCAATTTTATGGCAACTGTGGGTAGAGGTTTGATCTGCTGTGCTATCACCCAAGAGCGATGTTTGGAGTTGGATTTACCGCAAATGGTTGCTACCAACAATTCACTTCATCACACACCTTTTACGGTGTCGGTTGATTTGCTTGGAGGTGGGGTGACCACCGGGATTTCGGCAGTAGATAGAGCTAAAACGATTTTGGCTTTGGTAAATTCTAGTAGTAAACCGAGTGATTTTGGCAGACCTGGGCATATTTTCCCACTTCAAGCCCGAAAAGGTGGAGTTTTGGAGCGAGACGGACACACAGAAGCTGCGGTAGATTTGGCGATGTTGGCAGGCTTTAAACCATCTGGAGTATTGGTGGAAATTTGTAGCGTTGATGGGGCGATGGCAAGGCTTGATGAGCTAAAGATGCTTGCTAAAAAGTTTGATCTCAAAATTGTCTCGATTAAAGATTTGATAATTTATAGACAAAGTAAAAATTTGTAGAAGGCAAAAAAGATCTATTTAAAGAGAAATCTCGATATGTCGAAATAATTGACAAGACCTATAAAATAATTCTAAAACTTAATTAGTCGAAGATTATTCTTCGAAATTTGGGGAATCGATTCAGTTTTATTTTTTTGGGAGATTTTTTGCGATGAAGACTGTGAAATTTGTCTCGTGTTTTTTGCTAACATTTTTGGTTGTAGTGCTTTTAAATATTCAGGTTTTTGCGGGGGGAAAAGCTTAATGGGATGTATTTATTGTTCAGGATTTAGCTAAAAATCAAGAATACAATACACCTGTTTATCGAGTTGTAGCTAATTTAGAAGACAACGGTCTTAGAATCAACGTTGAGGAAAAAAATTCGAAGGTCTTTTTCACGAATAATACAAATGTTAATTTTTCTTTAAAAATGGGGCAAGAACCTTCACAATAAGTAAAAGATCTTGCAAGTGGGCAAACTGTGTCTTTTAATGTAACCTTTCAAAATAACACCCAGGGTAAGTTAATAGTTCAAGAAGAATTTTACGGGAGAGAGCTAGAATAAAAATCTAGCTTAACCCCAAAAAACCGCCTGGCAATAATGTAGGGCGGTTATTATTTTGCCTAAAAATGGTAAATTTGGCTTTAGGTTTGATCTTATAATAGTCTCGCTAACTACTACTACAAACATACCCCGTCAGAATTCGTCTGCCACCCCTTTCAAAAGGGGAATTTCGAGTTTAGTTTCAATTTAAAGTTAAGTTGGTGGTTAGTGAAATGGGTATAAAGTTCGTTTGATAATTTTGCAGGCTAGGCTGTTTCTACAGAAAAACCTTCTTATTGATCGGAATTAGGTAAACTAATCTACAATTTCATCTCCGTTTACATCTTTTTCTTCTATTTTTTCACCTCCAAGGTTTATAAACAATTTGGCATTTAGGTGATCTACTTCGTGCTGAATAACTCTTGATAACCACTCATTTGCGATCAATTTCCGCTTTTCCAAAATAGGCTCAGCTTTCTCATTTTTCACAAAGTCTTTGAAGTTTTTGATGGTCGTAAAACTTACCTGAATATTGGCAGGTCGGTCGATTTTGTAATATTGTCCGGGGAAACTTAGGCAACCTTCGATCATTCGATTTTGAACCTCCGAATAAAAAGTAATCTCTGGGTTGATCATCACGAATTCTAGATCTTTCACTTTTTTACTCACCATATCTGGGTCTAGCTTGATAATACACATTTGCAACCCAACTCCAACCTGAGGGGCAGCCAATCCAACACCTTTTCCAATTACGGTTTGGTACATTTCTTTGATTAGGGTCTTATTTTCATCACTGAGTGGTAGATTCACATTCTGAGACGGTGTTTGCAAAACTTTGGCTGGATATTTTACGATTTTTAGCATTAATTAGGTGTTTCTAATTTTTAGATTTTGGTCAATTAGAATCTGTCAGTATGCTTAAATATGGATAATTAGTCGGTTAGTAAACTCTTTTTGCTAATTTAATTTATATATTGTAAGCTTTATGTAACAAAAATAAATATGATAAGTGCTCCTACTCTTATACCAACTCCCAATCAAGAGTCTCCTAAACAACAAATTGGACACCAGAAAGTATCGGTTGAAAATTTGAGTGATTATGTATCAGATATCGACAATCCTTCTACTAAAAAAAAGTTAATCTTTACAACAATTTTTAGGTTAACAGAAAGTGATCAGATAAGTAAAGCTCAGCAAGACAAATTTTTTGATTTATTAAGAGATGGTAGTAATTTTACAGATTTTGCTAATCAAATGCTTTTTTCAGCAGATAATAAGGTATATGTTGCTCGATACTACGCTAAACCCTTTTTAGATAAACTAGTAGATAAAAAAAATTATTAGAATTTGATATACTTTCTGAAGAGGATGAAAAAACTTTTAAAAATGACATTAAAAATGATCTTAATGTAGTTTTAAAGGCTTTAGATAACATTTTAACGGAACCAATAAATAAAATAAATTTTAGTAGAACTGGCGAGGTTGTTGATCCAATAAAATTAATTAAAGGCGAAGCTGGTTTTATTAGCTTTAATCAAGATTTTCCACTCACAATAAGAGTTGGTGGCGAGGAATACAGAATTTCACCGGTTGCAGGAACTGAAATTGTAACTATTACAAAACCCAATGGTGAACAATCAACTATTCAAGGAAATGGAGGATTTGAAGGTTTTTATTTACAGCCACAAACTATGACCAGAATAGTTGGTTCAGATAAGTTTACAAATGTGGGTTTAAAGATCACAGCAGATCAAGCTATTGAGATCTTACCAAAAGACCAAGAATTGTAGAATTTAATAGTAGAGACGACAATCGTATCGTGAAATTGACCTTTCAAGAGGTTAAATAGGAGTTAGGAATGGTGGTTATAACAAAAACCCAGCCTTTAGGGCGGGAGTCGATGGAAACGCACACATCTGAACTCGATATTTCAAATGTGTGGCAAGGCTTTTACTTCACTTGGTAGAGCGAAGAAGGTACCTTTAGCTTACCCTTATTGGTTATTTATTTAAATTAAGGTCTACGTAAGTTGTTACGCTCTGCTTTAAACTTTGATAAGGTATCGATGTTTCGTCTGGAAGTGTTGATTTCCAGTTTACTGTTTCCCATACGGAGTGTTCTAAATCAAAACTTTGGATTTTTTTATTATCAAAGTCTGATTTTGATACAATTATTCCAACAGATAGGATCTGTTTTGCATTTAAACGAGAAAAACCCGTAATTGCGTATTTGTCTTTCCCCCGGTTGGAGTTATATCTTTTGTCTATTATTAAGACAACATCACACCTGTTGAGTTCTTTCAAAAGCTTCGTATCTCTTTCACCCTGGTTTTTTGCGTTGTCTAGATTTACTAGACATTGTGCTGTTTTAGTGGGCTGTTTTGCCTCAACAGTTGAAACCAAGGTAGGAGAAACCAAAATCGAAGTAATCAAGATAGGAGAAAGTAAATTTTGAACGAATTTAGCAAAAGGCATGTTTTTCGAGTTAATAGCCAAAAACTAAGGGACAAAATATAGTATTTAGTTGATATTTAAAAGGTTAACAGTCTATTCAACTTAAATATTATGAGTTCAACTTACAAAAATTGCCCAG
>JBIKIW010000006.1:0-47480 GCA_044361365.1 Limisphaerales bacterium
CAGAAGGCATCAAGGAATAGACAACATGACTCCTTATCAAAAGCTCAATTCTGTCACTGAATAATTTGACATATACAATTGTTAGCTAATAAATTTGTGACTTTAATTTAATATATCATTGTAGAGGAGACCTCCTGGTCTCCATTTCTCCCTTGCCATTTAAAATTGCTATCATTGATTTATAATTTATCAGTAACCGTTTATAATTATTCACTTTTCAATGTCCTTGCGAACTCGTTTCAGAATCCTGTTAATTATTTAATTCTGATTCCCGTCACCTGGTTCCACGTAATTTGATGAGGGAAGCCAGAGGCATTCCCCTACGGTAATTTGACGGCGACTTCCCCACCCCCCCCTCCGTGACCCGCTTTGCTCTCACGGTATCCCCCGCGTGGGGACTTTAACAATTTTATGCAAGAGTGTTAAATTAATTCTTCAAATCAATCTCTCCCAAAATTTTATCAATTGTATAAAGCGGACGATTTAGGCTTTGAATGTAGATTCTGCCTATGTATTCACCAATAATCCCAAGCATCATCATCTGCACTCCGCCCATAAAAATAGTCACCGACATCAAACTTGCCCAACCAGAAATATTTCGACCTTCAAGAGTTGTAAAAATCACATACAAAAACCCAGCTACAAAGCTAAAACTGGCAAACAAAAACCCAAAAAAAGTAATGATTTTGAGTGGAAAAAGCGAAAACCCCGTAATTCCATCAAGGGCAAGGTTCAAACTTTTGGTAAAAGTATAAGCTGGTTTTCCGGCAAAACGCTCGCTACGATCAAACAAAACCGAAGTCGAGCTAAATCCAATAAGTGAGCTAATTCCCCTTAAATATCGAGACTTTTCAGGGTATTTTTGCATTTCCAAATTCACTCTTTTGCTGATTAGTCTAAAATCCCCAGTATCCACAGGAATATCAACTCCAGCGATAAGTTTCAAAATTCTATAAAAGAAAAAAGCGGTCCATTTTTTGATAAAATTGGTTTTGTAAGAATGTCTTTGGGCATAGACCACATCATAGCCTTTTTCCCATTTTTGAATCATTTCCAGACAAACGCTTGGCGGATCTTGGAGGTCGGTGTCCATGATTATCACAGCATCACCAGAAGCGTATTTTTGCCCGGCAGTTACAGCAATTTGGTGTCCATAATTACGAGAAAACGAGATAGTTTTAACTTCCTCAGTATTTTGCTCATAAACTTTTTGTAATTCCTCGAAAGAATTATCTTCGCTACCGTCATTAACAAAGATAAGTTCAACAGCTTTTTTGCCTTTTTTAATTTTGGCGGTAACTTTTTGGAGTTCCTGGTATAATTTAGCAATATTTTCAGACTCATTGTAAATTGGCAGAACAAATGAAATTTTGGTGCTTTTTGGCATATTTTTGGTAACTTCAAAAAGATTGTTGACTTTGGTTTGGTAATTGTAAAGTACTTGTACCGACACTAGCTATGTTTGTATAAAGTCAAAAAATTAAAGTGTTTTCAGTAATTCTATAAAAATATCAATCTTAAATAGTCCAAATTCCACACTTTGTTGAAGATCTTCAGGTATTTTTTCGGTTTTCAAAAAATCGGTGTAGGTAATTTGCAAAAACTGGCAGTATCTAATCATACCCGGTTGCTCTTTACCATCGGAATCAACCCCACCAAATAAAAAAGCTCTAGGGAGTAGGTTATCATCTGATCTGATTTTATCCTCATATGTTTTCTTACTGTTTGTAAAGGCTGCACTTATACGCTCAACTCTATCCTTTAAAGTTAAAAAAGTTTCCAAATTTTCTGTACTTACTCCACTTAAGTTGTTTGTAGAATAATCATTTAAAGTTTGCAGACTGTTTGTAAATTGCTTAGCTATAGCAAATACAAAAGTTTTTTTATCACTCAAACTACTGAATTGCCCTATAATCTCTAACTTTTTGTTCAAATTAGTTTTTAGCAGATTTGATTCCTCCTCTTTTTCGGGATTACCCTCATTTTCTTCTTTGAAACCTATCTTTAAAATTTGATCATTTAATGCTTTCTCTTTTTGGTTGAAGCTATCCTTTAAAGCAAACTTAATTTCATCAATAGAGATAAATTTTTGACTAGGGTCTTGATCTCCTTCTAGTTTTTTACGAAAATCATCAGCTTCACTTAAAGTTGAATTTGGCAAAGTTGAGTCAGTTTCGAGTTTAAAAACATCTACATTAGCATTTTCCTCTAGTTTTCGCTGTAATTCAGCAATTAAAAGCTCGTAAGCCTTATCACCAGCGTTTAGTTCATCAACTATTTCTTTAGCTTCTTGTGATTCGCCACCTTCCAACTTAGCCATAATTTCAGCTATGGTTAGCTTCTCGGCGTTTGCTTGGTATGCTTCTTTTGCTGAATCATCTTCTTTTTTGGCTTTGGAAAGTGTATCTTTTAGACTATCTCGGACAATTTTTAGGGATTTTTGGATATCGTCCAAAGCTATGTCTCTGCTTGTGGGGTTTTGCAAGAGTTTTTGATTTATCTCGACATTTATTGCTCTTTCCTGATTTTCTTTTGTGGAGTAATCTATCCAACCAAAATCAAGGCTGAATTTTTCATCCGAGACTTGGCGAAAACTGATTTTTATATTTGCCAGACTTTCCAAGGTCTGTTGTAAAGCTCTATAATTTGGGCTTATTTTTAGTATATTATTCACAAAATTTGCTGTACGAATGGTAGTTTTCTCCCCGAGATATTCTTGAATTTGAGCTACTAAGCCCAAAATACCATCAGGATTGTCGCCACTGAGAATGTCCAAAGAGTTTTCCTTTTCATGCTTAGTAATCTGCAGATTCGGGTTTGAAGTTTGCTTTAAAATCATCAATCCAAAGAACAGCCCTACCTTTAAATAATTGATTACAAAGAGCTAAATTAGTATTTTTGTTTTTTGTATTATTTAGTATTTTTAGTAAAGTTGGTAATGAAGTGTTTGGATGGTTAGCTATTCCCCATTGAAATATTTCACTATCAGGATTTAGCTGCTCAATCAATCTCTGAGGGAATTTTGGATTTTGTAGTAAATACCTTGTCAGCTCATCACCGTCAAGCTTAGTAAGGATTTTGCCTAAAAATCCCTTTGAATTTTCTGCCTTGCAGTGGGTAAATAATTCTTCAAGAAGCTTTTCTGAACAGGCTGGGTTTTGAGCAATGGCACAAATTTCTTTAAAATATTTTTGGATGTCATTAAGTAGAGAATGGCACAAATCACTCAAAAACTTTTCTCCTTTAGCCTCTATTTTTGATAAAGAGAAGTTGGTAACCAAGCCCATTTTTATTTCTGATACCATGTCGGCACAGCCTTTCTTACCTATTTCTTGCAGAATATTCATCAAGGCATCAAATATTTCCTCTGTTAGGTTGGGTATTTTAGCAATTTCTAGCAGAATTTCCTTGTATTTTTCAACCTCTTCTTTTGGTAATTGTTTTCGATCATTTAAATTTGAAAAACCATCAGCTGAATTTGGCGATTTGATGTTAATGATTTGCTTATTTATATGAGCTAACAACCCTAAAATTTTACTTTCCGGAGTGTCCGCAAAACTAACAAACTCTTGAATTACTTCTAAAAGAGTCGTTTTGTATGACCTAGTATCAGAAGTATCAGGTACTGTTAAGTTGTTTGTATATGATACACCTAAATTGATGACATCTATGTAATCTTCTTCAGGGTCTGTTTCTTCTTTCAGAAAATATACTTGCCTATCAGGGCTAATCATTAAATTAGGATTATGCTTGATGATGTAAGATTCTAATAGAGACATCTCAGATAGATTCTCATAACTTGTATCTCGCTCTGGACCTGAACGGAATAGCCCAGAATTATCTTGAACAAATTTTATTATCCTTGCTACAATTTCATTAGGTGTATCTGACTGAATAGCTATATTTTGTGCTAGCTCCTTTAAGATAGCAAGACTTCCAAGATTTTCTTCAGATTTAGATTGCTCTACGGTATCTTTATAAAGAGAAAACATTTTATCAAGTAAGGTTGTTTTTATGGGCAATTGTATGCTTGGGTGCAAAATCAGACTTGCTATTTCGTAATATTCTAAAGACTCTAGGTTTATTCTGGTCACAATTTCAGCTGGAGTGTTTGGATTTTGGATTATACAGCTTATCAATACTTTATTATCATCGGGAGAATCAAAATTTATTTGTTTAACAATTTTGGAGATTGTTTCAGAGCTAGTTTTAGGGTGTCTAGCTATAAAATTAAGCACTTCTGGGCTATCTTTTTTAGCTTCATAGAGGGAGTCCAAAAATTCTGGAGTAAAGTACTTGTTGCTAAAGACTTTTTCTCTAAAATCAGGGTTTTTATTCAGCATGGATGTGACGGATCCGACAAAATCGTTTTCACTAACGGTATTTTTTTGTTGGCTAGATAAAACATTTTTTAAGCTCTGTTTGACTGTAGGAGGTTGTTGTTTAACAAGTAGATCGTGGAACAACATTCTCACTAAAATATTTGGATTGGACTCGGGATTTGCCCAAAGATTTGTCACAAGATCTGAATCTTTTTTTACCAACTCACAAATGTTGTTTGCGGCTATATCAAAAAAGTAAAGTTGTTAACAAATTTTTTAGGTAAATGGGGATTTTCAGCAAGACAGCCTATTACTTCAATATTCTTATCCATCGCCAGACACAATTGAATATCTGGATTGTCAGTATTTTCAGCCAAAAAAGTTCGCTTTGCTATATCGGGTATATAAATATATTTAGTATAGGGTGTTATTTCAGCTAAACTGATAGCAATTTGATGTGGCTCGCACTCAAAAGCTTTAGCCATTTCAAGGTTTAAGTTGTTTGTCTTTGATACATTGGAGTAATCCACGCCAAAATTTTCATCAATGCCATATTTTTTGCGGAGATTTTTTGGATTTTTGTTATTAGAATTTGGATCAGATTCTTTAAAAGACATCATAGTATTGATATTATACCTATTTGTGAAATTATTGACAAAGTTACCAAGTCTGCAAAAGCCTTGAGTATAAAATTAATCCTAATATCGTATGGCAAATTCTATTCCTGAACTCAAAAAATTGGCAGTCAAAACTCGTGAATATATCCTCAAATCAACCACAGCGGCTGGAACTGGACACCCAAGCTCTTCACTTTCAGCTACAGATTTGATGGTGGCAATGATGTTTGGAGGGTTTTTTAAAGCAGATTTGGACGACACCAAAAACCCTGAAAATGACCGTTTAATCTTTAGTAAAGGTCATACTAGTCCACTTTTTTATAGTTTATACGCAACCGCTGGTAAAGTTTCTGAAGAAGAATTGATGACATTACGTAAGTTCGGATCTCGCTTAGAAGGTCACCCAACGGTAGAATTTCCTTATACTGAAGTTGCTACTGGGAGTTTGGGGCAGGGGTTAGGAGTAGGAGTTGGTTATGCAATCGATGCCAAAATGCAAGCTGGAAACTGGCAGAATCAACCAAAACTCAGCAAAAAATTACGTGAATACAGGACTTTTGTGCTACTTGGAGACAGTGAAATGGCGGAAGGATCAGTTTGGGAAGCTATGCAGCTCGCAGCTCACTACAAATTAGACAACTTGGTTGCAGTTTTAGACGCAAACCGACTTGGACAGAGAGGCGAAACCATGTATGGTCACGATGTGGCAGATTATCAGTTAAAAGCGGAATCTTTTGGGTGGAAAACTTTGGTAATTGATGGTCACGATATGGAAGAAATCGTAGAGGCTTACAAAAAAATTACAGCAAAAGTTGCTACTTATACGATTGTAGAATCTAGCCTTGAAAATCATAAATTTGAATCTTTAGCTGATTTTGGAGAAGTTGAAACTGTTGACTTTAGCGAACATTTTGGCGAAATTATAGAACTTACAACCACTTTGGAAAAAGAAAAAGATCTTATTAAATTTTTGGAAACACATCTCAAACCAAACCAAACTTGGTACTCCGACAGTATGTCCACCACCAAAAAAGTTGTATTTTATGGCAAAACTTTTCACATCGAAGACTTGCAAGACATTCAAAAAGCTAAAGAATACGGTTTAAGTATCAACATTCCTGCCGAGCAGCTAGACTTTGATATTTATAATAGCCGACCAACTATGATTATTGCTAGAACTATTAAGGGTAAAGGTGTTGATTTTATGGAAGATAAAGATGGTTGGCACGGAAAAGCAGTTCCAGCGGATAAACTCCAAGAAGCTCTAAAGAGCGTTGAAAAAATGGGTTTATAGACTTTTTGCTTACGATTTTTACTTTAAGTCAGTACAGATGTCATCCAATAAATGCCTAAATTATTTTTTGTTTATCTTAGGAAAAAAAGATTATTCGGTTGAGGAGCTTTGGCAAAAAGGCGGTCTTAAGAATTATTCCAGTGCAGAAGTTGAGGAAAGTTTGCAGGTTTTGGTGGGTAGGAATTTTGTAAACGATACTAGACTAGCTGAAAATTTGATTTTGACTTATCAATCAAAAAAAGGTATTAATTGGATAAAACAAAAATTGAAGACACGGCTTATTAATTCTGAGATTATAGAAAAAACTTTGCAGGAAAATCAACCAAACCCAGACTTAGTGAAATTGAAGGAAAAGCTAGTTAGAAAATACAAAATTTCTGAAAGTGGTAGAATTGAGTATGCAGTAAAGGTTAAAATTATAAACTACCTTGCAAGCCACGGTTTTACTGATAGTTGGGGGATTTTTGGACAGATGTTTGAGGGAGGGTAGGGGTAGTTTCAATTACAAGAAATTAGTTAAATTAATTATACACATTGCTGTGACCGCTGATGTTATACTAGTTTCGCTAATTACTACCACAAACATACCCCGTCAGACTTCGTCTGCCACCCCTTTCAAAAGGGGAATTTCGAGTTTAGTTTCAATTTGAAGTTAGGTTGGTTAGTGAAATGGGAAATGGGGATAATCCTTAGTCAAAGCTGTCAGAATATCTTCGTCAGGTGAAATAATTTTGTATTTGCCAGATTCCAAATCTTTGTAAGATTCTTGCAAGCCTATTTCTTCTTCGGGAGTTACGGAGTTTTCAGATTGTTCTTTTTCAAAAGGCTGGTATAGATAAAACTCGATTTTTTCTGAGCTTGTGTGGTTAAAGTTTTCCACTGCTTTTTGGTCAGCTTCGTCATCTCCCACAAGAATTGTTTTGGGATTTGAATTAGCTATTTTTAGTCTTTTGTAAGCGATTTCAAGCATTTTTGAACTTGGTTTTTTGTATTCAGAGTAATTTTCTGGCGTTAAATTTATATCTTCGTCTTGATACCCAACTCCTACAACGAAATCAAAATAAATATTTAAATTTCCCAAAAGATTGGCTACATTTTGTACATCGTTGTTGGTAACAATTACAAGATTTTTGTTGGTATTTTTTAAAGCTTTTAAAGTTTCTTCTAAATCTGGGGCTAGTGAGTTTGCAAGGTCTTGTTTAGCTAAAATCGTTTTATGCTGAATTCGTAAATTTTCTAAGTTTTTATCGTCAATTGAGATATTTTGGCTTGAGAGTAAATTTTTGAGAACAATTCTTAAATCTGATTGATTGTTAGATTTTTTAATGGTGTCTAAATTCCAGATTTTGTTAGGAAAATATATTTGCAAAAGTTCTAAAATAGACTGATTTATCAAAACTTTAGTATTAACCAAAGTCATGTCAAAATCGAACAAAACACTGTTAAAATTTTGAATTTTATCTAGATTTAGAGTATTCATTACATCTTGCCAATCCAGTTTTGAGGATCCTTATGCCACAATTTGAGGGTTTCTAATTCTTTTTGATCTAACATTTCGGACTCCTGGGCGTATTCCACAAGATCGTTGAAAGTGCAAAGTGGGAAACAGGCAATCTGATTGTCGGCGTAATTTTTGATTCCCTCCTGTAGATCGTGAGAGTACATCACAAAAACTGCCAAAACATCAGCTCCTTTGGCTCGAAGGTCTTTTACAGCTGATAAACTACTGGTTCCGGTAGAAACGGCGTCTTCGATAATAATTACTTTTTGACCTGCTTCTAGCTTTCCCTCAAAGGTTTTGTTGTGACCGTAACCTTTTGGTTTTCGCCAATAAATCATCGGTAAGCTCATCTCATCAGCAACCCAAGCACTCATGGCAATACTACCAGTTGCAACTCCTGAAATTATTTCAGTTTCTGGATATTTTTCCTTTATTTGTTGGGCAAAAGTAGCCGCAATTTGTTTGCGTAAAATCGGTTCGCTAATCACCAATCTACCATCACTATAAACTGGAGATTTGATTCCAGAAGCGAAGGTAAATGGATTGCTAGGCTGGATCTGGATAGCTTTGATTTCTAGTAATTTGCTGATTAGCTGAGACTTGGTGAGAGTCGATAAATTGGTTTGCATACAGCCCAAAACAAGCTTGAAAATTGGAGATTGTCAACAAACATGAGGGTAGATTGTAGTGAATAACTAACAAATAATAGTTAATAATTATAAATGGTTAATTGTTAATGATGAATCATAAATTTGAATAGGATGTTTTTTATAGAGATCAAACTATGTCGTCATTTTGTGAATTAATTGACATTTGCATAATTAAAAAGCTTCAATTTTGGCAATGTATGATTAAATACGCTATTTTTGACTTTGATGGAACCTTGGTGAATAGCAAGCAATTGCTGATAGATGTCTATACCAAACATATTCAAAAACCTGCTAGATTGCCTATTCTAACAGAAAAAGCCTTGTTGGAATTGCCTGATATGACCGCCAAAGAGATTATGAAAAAATACATTGCCTGGTGGAAATTGCCTTTGATAGTTTATTTGTGGGCAAAACACAGCTATGAAGAAATCCCAAACCTCAAAGCCTTTGCTGGAATTGGTGATTTGATAGAAAACCTGCATTTAAAAGGGGTTAAAATGTATATTCTAAGCTCAAATTCAACCAAAAATATCAATTATTTTTTAGAAATAAACGGTTGGGAAAAGTATTTTGAGCATGTCCATAACGCCAGCCTTAGTAGTAAAAGCAAAGCCTTAAACAAACTTTTGGGTAAAATTGCCAAAGAAAACGAAGGAAGTCTTGAAAGTATCAAAAAAGAAGCGATTTATGTGGGAGATGAAGCTAAAGATATTCATGCAAGCCAAGATTGCCAAATTCCTGTGGTTAGTGTGGGTTGGGGTTTTAATAATTCTAAATTCCTACAAAGCCTAAAACCAGATTATTTTGTGGAATCGGTGGAGGGGCTGGAGGGGGTGTTGGGGATTTCCTGAGAGTTGTTTCTAATAAGTTTATAACCTCTTTTGACATTTCTAACAATACTTTCTTTTTTTAACTCATAAACTTTTGCCTTGATAAACTTTGCGATTTTTACGATTAAATCTGGAGTCTCAGCCAGTTTTTTAAACTCAAAATATTCATCTTGACCATTGATTGTTACACCCATTCCATTGTCAGAATGGTCATCTGCCATATAGGCAAAATCTATTTCGATAGGTTGATCTAAAAGTTGATGATTAGCTGAAATTAATAGGTTGTATTTTTTACCTAAAGTAAATTTTTGTTTTTGTGGCGATTGATTATAAAAACCTAAAAGCAAGTTGGAAGTGTCAGGTGTAATTTTTGAATTTACAGTGGTTGAGTATTCAGTAGTATCAATATTTGGAGATATATTCTGAAAACCTAGATCCCCCAAAACTTTGTCGAAACACAAAAACAGAGAGTAAATTGCATAGTTTAAATGCTCAACTCTATCGTCAAAATCTATATCGGTTTTCAGTATTTTTATTTGATACTTTAAATCGTTCAGAAAGGATTGTAGGCTGTATTCATTGTTATTGAACTCGATATTCATAATATTTTTTGTTATTTTAGTTTTTACCGTTTCACCCCCACAGCTTTTTGGGCTTTTAGAAGGGTTTTTTGAGCGATTAGATTGGCTTTTTGTTCGCCGTTTTGCAAAATTTGATCGACAAGTTTTAGGTCAATTTGTTGTTGTTTTGCTTGAAATTCATTAAGAAACATTTCTACACTTTGGGCAACTGCCTTTTTGAGATCGCCGTATCCACTTTTGCCTTTCCACTCGCCTGCAACCTCGTCAGTAGTTTTTCCTGATAAATAAGCCAAAATTTGAAGTAAGTTTGTGATTCCAGGTTGATTTTGCCAGTTCCAGTTTATTTCCCCTAGGTTGTCTGTAACTGCCGACATGATTTTTTTGGCAGCGATTTTTGGATTGTCATTTAAAAGAATTGTACCTTTTGGATCTTCCACGGATTTACTCATTTTGCTTTCTGGGTTTTGAAGGCTGCGGATTTTGACACTTTCTTTGCGGTGGGTAAATTCTAGCTGCTCTTTCCATGGCTTTGGGACAACAAAAACTCCTTCTGGGAAAATATTTTCAAACTTGTGATTAAAGCGAATTGCCAAATCTCGAGCAAGTTCCAAATGCTGACGCTGATCTTCCCCAACTGGCACAAATTCCGCATTATAAAGCAAAATATCGGCAGCCTGCAAAATTGGATAAGTGAATAAACCAACCCCAATGCTTTCACCTTTTCCTTTGGATTTTTCTTTAAATTGAATCATTTTACTCATTTCCCCAAAATAGCTAAAACAACTCAAAATCCAAGTGAGTTCTGAATGGGCTGAAACATGACTTTGTCTGTATAAATAGACATTTTCTCGCTTAGAATCAATTCCGCTTGCTAAATAAATTTGAGCCGTTTGAAGGGTTTGGTTGTAAAGTAAGGAATAATCAATTGGAGTAACAAAAGAGTGTAAATCTGGGAGGAAAATGAACAAACTATCATCTTTTTGGAGCGAATTTTGAGTTTCTACCATGGGTAAGATGGCACCGAGATAATTCCCAAGAGTTGGGATTCCATTAGAACGAACCCCGGTGAGGATATTTTTGCTAGGCATAACAAATTCAGCTTTCTAAAAAAGTTACGGTTTGGCAAATTTCGAAACAAAGAGTTGTTTAGGGTAGGGGTTTGATTTGATGATACAAGTTTATGAATATTATTTCAATTTTTGTGAGTTTGTTTATAATTTTTAATTTAGGTTTGGGTATATCACCAAAAGACCCTGAAACAAGTTCAGGGCGACATTAATAAACTCTGGGTGACATTAATGAGTTCAGGACAACATTTTAAGCTGGTTAGATTTTTTACTGTGAAATTTAAATCCTAGTTTAAGACAAAACTTTTTCCAAATCAGCAAGAACAGATTCAAAATATTTGCTGTATTTCTTTTTTGAAAGTGGATCTAGGATTCCAAAGCCAACAGTTTCATCCATTATAGCTTCTACTTCTACTTTATCACCAATTTTTTTGGTTTTAAGAGTGATCATTTTTGGTAAAAAACCAACTGGGGAAAGCATAAATCCAATCAATCTGCTTATAAATTGTGATCCTTGTTTTGCCACGATTAGATCATTTTCGTTGGTAGAAATTTTGAATTTTTTCTCTTCTAAGAAAGAGGTTAGTTTTTGTGTTAAAGCTTCAGAGTTCAAGCTTGATTGAAAAGTATTGTTTAATTGTACGCGAGACATATCAAAAGTAATAGCAAAGTTATTTAATTAAGTCAAGGCAAAGTGGATATTTCCAAACAGTTTTGACGTCTTGAGAGGTTTTGACACATGCAATAATTTCTACTACTATGCTCATAATTCCCAAACCCATTGCAAAAATCCAAATAAAAAAATACACCAAGCCAAAAAGAATAGCTCCAATTGCACCTAGTCCGCCAGATCCAGAACTTCCCAAAATGACACCAATTATTCCAAAAACAAAAAATAATACTATAGCAATAATGGCAAAAACTACTGAGTAAATAATTAGACTAATCTGCCAATTTAAAGCGGCTTTTGCGTGTTTTTTAAGAATTTCATCTTTGGTAACAAGCATGATAATGAGTGCTGGAACAAATCCAAAAAATATGCCTCCTAAATGAGCAAGGATTGCTAAGGTAGTAGTGTTTTCAGAAACTTCTGGTTCTTTAGAAGACTTTTTTTCAGCTTCTTGAGTGATTTCGGACATAAATTTAGTTTAAGTGAGTTTGCTTATTTTAGGATTGTCAAAAGTTTTTTGCGAATAGAATTGCTATATTCTAATCACTTTTAACCAAACAGTGTTATGAAAATCTACAAATTCTGTTATTCCAATAACCAAAAAATGATCTAGTAGCTTACCGCCAAACAAACCCAAAACCTTAGATAAAATTGCTTGCAATAAAAAAAGATAACTTTTCCAAATAAAACCCAAAATTTGGTGAGAAAAAACTACCAGCAAACTCAAAACAGCGATTTCCCAAAAACTTAGTCTAAAGTTGCTAGTAGAAGAAAATAAAACAATCGCCAACATTAAAATAGCAGATTCAATTTTCCAAATCAACGATAAAATAAAGCTTTTGTCGAGATTATTGATTTTCATTGCTCGCATTTTAAGGAAGTTTTAACTCAGTTCCGCTACTGACTCTGATGGTTTTTAGGTTGTTTGCCAAAGCTAATTCAACAGGATCAATGTTCAATTTCTGGGCAATTTCGTTTAGATTCTCGCCAGCATTCACAACATATATTTTGGAAAGTTCGGTCGCTTTTGAGCTGGAAGAAGTTGTAGTTGCGGTTTTTACATTGCCTCCTTGATCGAGACCAGCTTCAATTAGGGCAGGGGAGTTTGAGCTTTTAAGGCTGCTGGTATGTTGGGTTTGAGCTAGAAGTTCAACTTTGGTAGGTTCGCTTGCTGAAACTTTGGTCGAGTCATTTGCGACTATATTTGGAAATAACAAAACTCCAAAAGCTGATAAAATCAGTAAAGTGGTTAGCTGTAATAAATGTTCGGTTTTTATAATTCTTTTGTTTTCAATGCGGCTTTTTGCGATGGCTTTTTTGCGATCAAGTTTTTCTGGAGTAACGCTATTAGAAACCCTTTTTGAGTTGTCTGGTTTTCTTTTGGAAAATCTTGTGGTCGGAGTGTTTAGATAGCTAACTCGCATTTTTTGATATTTTTTAGATCGACTAAAGCTCTGAAAATAAAAAAAAGTGTTGTCAAGAAAAGTCACTGTTTAAGAGTAAATTTAACCTATTTGATAAATTTTTACCATGATTATACGAAGTCTAATTCAAATTACTTGCTTAATCATGATTTTTAGTTTTGATTCTATAAACTCTATTAATATGCTATTATTTCACCTTGCCGGCAAAGCTCTCAAAGCCAAACGAAGATTAAAACTTACAAAACCTCAAATAAAAGAATTTCAAATAGCCGAATTTCGAAAGCTGGCTAAATTTGCCGCCGAAAATTCTAGTTACTACAAAAAAATTGTTACTGAAAAAAATATTAATTTAGAAATTTGTGTGACGGAGGATTTTCCGATTTTGGATAAAACTATCCTGATGGAAAATTGGGATGATATTGTGACAGATAAAAATGTGACGAAAGCGAAGGTTACAGATTTTTTGAATAAGTCAAAAGATCCAGGTGAACTTTTTTTGAACAAGTATTATATAATGCACACTTCAGGTTCGTCTGGTCATTTGGGTTATTATATATAGCGAAAAAGATTTTGCCGCTGGTACAGTTCATTCGAATCGTATTACTGGGACTGTTCTTCTCAAAAAGGTTAGCTACGTGGGGGCTACTAAAGGTCATTTTGCTGGAGCCACTATGGTCGAATCAACTAAAAAGCTGTTTCCAATATATTCTGATACTCAAATGCTGGATATAAACGACCCATTTGATGAGATTATTAAATCCCTAAATACTTTTCAACCAAATATTTTAACTGGTTATGCCTTTGCACTAAAAAAGCTTGCTGAAGCTAAGAATCGAGGAGAGTTAAATATAAATCCAGATATTCTTATTTCTGGTGGTGAACCTCTATTTTTTGAGGATAAAGAGTATATTCAAAAAGCTTTTGGCAAAGAAGTTACCAATAATTACACCTCAACTGAGTTTTTAATTATGGGGATTGGGAAAGATAGCTTGGGAGGTATGTATTTGATGGAAGATACTTTGTATTTTGAAACTTTACCAGATTGTACTTTGATTACCAATTTATTTAACAAAACTTTGCCACTAATAAGATATAAATCAAGCGATATTCTGGCAAAAATTGAAGATTCGCAAAATTATTATCCTTTTGTTAAAATCGAAAATGTTGTGGGTAGAAGAGAAATGTCGCCAATTTTTGTAAACGACTTGGGGCAGGAGGATTTTATCAGTCCACATTTAATTGTAGAAATTTTTGTGGAGGGTTTGAATGCTTTTCAGGTAGTTTTGGAGTCAGATAGAAGCTTTAGTTTTAAAGTTCAATATGATAAAAATATTACAAACTCAGAAAAAATGATTTGTCAGGAAGAGCTTAAAAATAGACTGCAATCAATTTTAGATCAGAAAAAGATGACCAATGTAAAATTTGAAATTCAAGAAGTTGAGAAGTTGTGGGTGGATTCAAAAACTGGTAAGTTTAAGTTGATTTTGAAGAATTATTAGGTTGTAAAAAACCTGACTAATTTGACAAAAAAAGCTATTAATAAGTTGGAAATTAGAATAGAAATATAAAAATTTATGGAGTTTGTTAAAAATTTTGTTGACTGGTTTGGATTAAAACCTGTTTTGCACAGAAATAAAAAAGGCAAACAATTCTCACAAAGAGAAATTTGGTGGTGTCATTTGGGCTCTAATATTGGCTTTGAAATTGATGGCAAGACCTCAGAATATACAAGACCAGTTTTGATAATTAAAAAAATATCGCACGAAACCGCTTTGATTTTACCCTTAAGAACTAAAACTAAAAATGGAAGTTGGTACGTACCTTTAGTAGTAGACAAAAAACAAGCTGTGGTAATATTATCACAAAGTAAAACTATAGATAGAAAAAGACTAAAAACTAGAATAGAGACAATCAATGAAGCAGATTTTAATGAAATCAAACAAAAATTTATAGATTTTATCACATAAAAAATTGTCCCCCAATTAAGGGGGTCAGCGACTTACGTCGAAATTACTATAAATTTACAATTTTAAATTATTTTTGTCAATATTAACCTTATCTTTTACATTTTTATATGAAATTATCACAAAACACAATCACCAAACGCTCCGAAGACTTTTCTCAGTGGTATCTCGATATTATTAAGGCAGCAGACATGGCTGAACATTCTCCAGTTCGTGGATCAATGATCATAAAGCCATATGGTTATGCTATTTGGGAAAATATTCAAAAAGCCTTAGACGATAAGTTTAAACAGAAAGGTGTAGAAAATGCTTATTTTCCGTTATTGATTCCAGAAAGTTTTTTGACTAAAGAAGCTGACCATGTTGAAGGTTTTGCTCCAGAATTGGCAGTTGTAACCCACGCAGGAAATAAAAAATTGGATGAAAATTATGTAATTCGCCCAACCTCGGAGACCATAATTTACGACACTTACTCCAATTGGATTGAGTCTTATAGAGATTTACCTTTGCTTATCAATCAATGGGCAAATGTGATGAGGTGGGAACTTCGACCTAGATTATTTTTGAGAACTACTGAATTTTTATGGCAGGAAGGACATACATGTCACTCTACTGAAGCTGAAGCTGACGACTTTGCTAGGCAAATGCTGGAAGTTTATAAAGATGTTCAACAGGATTTTATGGCAACCCCAGTGATCGCAGGTGAAAAAACCGAGTCTGAAAGATTTGCAGGAGCTGCTCGAACATACACAGTTGAAGCTATGGCACAAGACGGAAAAGCAATTCAAAACGGTACTTCACACCTACTTGGACAAAATTTTGCAAAAGCTTTTAATATAAAATTTTTGAATCAAAATAATATTCAAGAATATGTTTGGCAAACTAGTTGGGGAGTTTCTACCAGGATGATAGGATCATTAATCATGATTCATTCGGATGATTTGGGTTTGGTTTTGCCACCAAAAATTGCTCCAATTCAAGTGGTAATTGTGCCATTTTTATCAAACAAAGAGGATCAAAATCAGGAAGTTTTGGAGAAAGTAAATCAAATTGAAATAGATTTAAAGAAAATTGGAGTTACAACCAAGCTTGATAAAAGAGATATGCGTTTTGGTGAAAAAATGTTTGAGTGGGAGAAAAAAGGTGTGCCAGTCAGACTTGAGTTTGGACCAAAAGATATGGCAAAAAATCAATGCGTGCTTGCAAGAAGAGACACTGGTGAAAAAACGGTTGTAAATTTGGATAATTTAACCCAAGAAGTGAGTGATTTGTTGGATAAAATTCAGACAAATTTGTTTGATCGAGCTTTGAAATATCAAAAAGAAAAAACTGTAGAAGTCACCACTTGGGAAGAGTTCACAAAAGCTATTGAGGAAGGTAATTTTGTGGTTGCAAACTACGACGGAACCAAAGAAACTGAGAAAAAAATTAAAGAAGAGCTAAAAGCTACTACTCGCTGCATTCCTTTTGAAATAGAGCAAAATGTGTCTGGAAAATGTGTTTATTCTGGAAACGAGGCTAAAGTTCGGGTAATTTTTGGTAGGAGTTATTAAACAGCTCTTTACAAAAGCTTATAAATCTGCATATCTAATTCGAAACAATTTTTTATGCCAGAATACAATCCTGAAAGAAATTTAGCAAATCAAAGACGACAAGCTAATGAATTATGAAGAACAGAATCTATAGAAACACCTTATCAGACAGCCTTTTTTATTGATAAAACAGACTCAAATTGGGAAGATCCGATTAGAGCATTTCTTACCGCTAATTTCAAACACCACAACCCTCTAAAGTATATAAATGCTGTTATCTCAGAGTTAGCTGCAACAGAAGATCTAAGTTCGAGCCATGGAACAACTCCTAAATCTAAAGAGTTGCCTACAAAACCTGAAATAAGAATAGAAATTAATTCAGAAACTATTACCGTGTATTATTGGGTAAAAAATGCTCGACCTAAAAAATTTACTGTAGATAGATTGTATTTTTTAAGAAGAGTTAACGCAAATTTAGAATAAAGTTAAACCTCCACCACAGTTCTTTTTGGTACAGCCAAATGAAGCCTTTTTTTGCGTCCGGAGATGGCGATTCTTTGTAGTAAAGTTAGATTTGGTTCGACTTTTTTGGGAATAATGTGGTAGTCGATATAAATCGTTTTTTCATTTTGTGGATAAATGTGAAAATAATTTAGCTGAAAAGTTGGGTAATATACATCTGGCAGGAATGGGAAAATGGAGTTTATGCGGATCAGCTTTTTGAGCCAAGTACCGGTATTTATAACCAAATTTTGGTCTATTTTGGTGAGGGAAACTTCGTGAGTGTGACCGTAAATAAAGGCTAAAACGTCGTTATTTTTGGCAAAAACTTCTTTGGCGGCTTGTAGATAATTATCGGCTTTTTGGATTTTAAACAATTTTCCAGGTTGAAATCCGTAAGCTTTAAGAACTTTCCTAAAATCCCGTAAAATCACCCACAAAGGAATGCTTAGAGTCACGATTGCCCAAAAAAGAATGGTGTTTATAAAAATTGCAAAATCAAATGCTCTGCCAGCGAGTCCAAATTTTTGCCAAGGTTCTTGAATAAAAAACCTGCCATGTGAAATCCCTCTTTCCTCCAAAAAAGTACCCAAAATTATTATAATACTAACCAAAAACAAGATAATATAGGGCAAAATTACTGACCTCAAAACTGGACTCATTTCTTGGTAGATGTAGTTTGAAAAAAACCAATGAGGTACATATTCGTTTGGATAAACCGATTCCAAATCTCTAATCCAAAGTCGTTTGCTGCTTGGCTTTTTGCGGTGAACCAAATCCACAATAGTCTTGGTACTAAAAAATCCTAGAGGGGTGCTTTTTGGGTTGCTGAAATCTTCAACTTTATTGAACGGATCAATTTGACTTCCGTGTTCAATCCAGAGCTTTTTAGTCAAAATTTTGCGAGTGATAAACTGCTTATCAATGAGCTTTATGTTGTATTTTTGGAGTAACATTTCAAACTCTTCATAGCCTACCATTTCGTGATCGTGATTGCCGGGAATTAAGGTAATTTTAATTTTTTCACCAGATTCTTTGAAGGCTGTAAAAAGCTCACGGTGATTTTTGATTACGGTTTTTAATTTTCTGAGGCTGTCTTCCCCACTCATTTCCCAAAAGCCAAACCCGTCACCCACAATAATTAGTTCGCAAGGCTCGTTAAGATCTTTTAGGTTGTATAAAAAGTTGATTAATTCAGGCTCAAACTGGCATTCATCAAGTATTCCATCGCCTCCAATATGTAAGTCACTAATAAAGTAATAATTTTGATTTTCGTGTTTGTTTTTATCCATCAGTCTTATTTTTTAGATAAAAAGTTGAGTTTTGGCAAGGGGTGGGATTGGGTTGATTGAGGTTGTTGCAATATATGAGTTAATATCCAATTTATGGGATAAAATTATCAAATTTAACCTTTAATTGTAGAGTAAATTGAGTTACAATCCATTCAAAAATATCTAAAAATTAAGATCTGCAAGTTTTTACCTTCCACCTTTTAGTCTGTTGGCTTCTTTGGATAGCATCTGACAATTTTCAGCTGTAGTTTTTCCACCTTCGTGCCAAGGTTTGATGTGGTCGGCTTCCATTTCGGATATTTCATATTGTTTTTTGGTCACAGGACAAATTCCGTTTTGTCTTTCAAAAGCTTCTCGTTTTTGCTGGGGTGTAAAAGTTCGAATATTTAGGTATTTTTCTTTTCTAGTTAAAAGATATTGATAAATTCCTGATTTTTTGGTTACATCTTCATCTTGCATCAAGTTCTTGATTTCTTTTTCTAGTTTTGCTGAATCAAACTCAACACCTTTAAATTCGTTGTACAAAAATCCCCAATCCAATCCTTTCATTTCTCTTCTATAATTTGGAAAAACAACCTTTACCCAATTTATCACATTTTGAAAATACAACCAGAGTTCATTAGCATTTGGCTTATGTTGATTGTCCGCCATATATTGTTTGATATTTTGGTCTCCGTTTCGGTTTTCGCTAATCCAACCAATTACAGTTTCCAAATATTCCTGCCTGATAGGTGAACCGTTTAGATAATCACTTCCAAGTCCGTAAGCTGGGCAACTGGTTTTACTAAAATACCTCTTGGCATCGGTTAGCCAAGTACCTGTATAAACCGCATTTCTAAGCTCTTGATCGGTTAATTTTTCGCCAGCAATATTGATTGTTTTAAACCAGTCCAATTTTTCACTACTACTTCCTTCGCAAAAATAAATCATCAGTTTGTAATCCAAAATCTGCTCTTGCTGGTCGTCGGTCAAATTTTGAAATTTCAAACCGTCTATAGAAAATTTGTTGGCTACATATTCACAAATACTAATCGTGCGTTGTTGCCCATCTAGCACCTCAAAAGTTCCGTCCTCGTTTTTGACCCAATACATCACATTTAATGGGAAATTCTTGCGAACTGTTTCCAAAACCTTGTCTCTTTGTTCGTTTTTATACACAAATTCTCGCTGATACTTTGGACGAATATTGAGTTTGCCACCAAAGCCAATTACACCCTCTTCATCGCTGTTTAGGTAGCCACTTGCCACTTCTCTAATACCGATTTGTTGTAATTCTATATGCATAAATAACCTGTTTAAACTTATAAAATGTAATGGTTTGGTCAAATTTGTTTGTGTTTTATAACTTCTGTGCTTACCTAATCGTGCTGGTGGGAAATACTTTGGCTTCCCAAGATTGATTTTTGTAGGGAGATAATGCTATGACTTCCCAAGATTTGCGTTAGGGGAACGCCTCCGGCTTCCCAACTTTGGCTTCCCAAAATTATTGGCAGGCAAGTCTTGCCTCTACGAGACTTAAGAACGGTTGGTTTAATTTTGCGAGCGTGTTGGTTTTTTATTTGGGTTTTTAAAATTTTTTGTTAATTGTTTGAGATCTTTTTCAAGCTCTTTGAGGCTTTCTATTTTTTGAATCTGTTTTTGGTTTTGTTTGTATTTATGATATTCGTCACCCGCTTTGGTGGCTGCTTTATCGTGGCTAATTTTGCCTGCGTGAGTTAAAAGCTCTCTACCATTTAATTCTAAAATTGAATCTAGTCTTTTAATCCAGTCGCTCATATACATCGGCTGTTTGCTTGCTTACTGCCCACAAAAGTTTGTTTTGAACCTTTTTAAAAAACTCAACAGTTTTAAAATCCTCCGGGTCGTAATCAATGCTGGTGGCATAAATATCTTTGATTTTTTGGTAAAATAACTTTTCAGAAAGTCTGATTTCTCTAATTCTAGACTGCAATTCATCAAAATAATTCAAGCTGTTGCCAGTTTTAAACCGCTGATCATTTAGCACAAAACCTTTAACAATGTATTCTTTAAGTCTATTTGTTGCCCAAATTCTAAAAGTAGTTCCTTGTTTGGATTTGACTCTATAACCCACAGAAATTATCACATCAAGGTTGTAAAGTTTGATTTCAGTTTGCTGGGTTTTACCCTCAATCGCTCCATGTTTAGTGGTCTGTCGGAAATTCCGAATAACCAGTTTTTCATCCAACTCTCCTTCTTTAAAAATATTTTGAATATGTTCCGAAACGGTATTTCTAGCCTTACCAAAAAGTTTTGCGATTTGCTCCTGAGTCAGCCAGACGGTTTCATTTTCTAAAAGCACATCAATTTTAATCTCTCCAGAATCGTTTTCATAAATTAGAATTTGAGAATCGTTTTGATTTGTTGATTGTGGTTGTTGAAGCATATCGTTTGATTTGCGGATAAACTTAATGGGCATTTTTTAAATTAAATTTTTTTGTAGGGGAACGGCTCTGACTTCCCAAAGTATATTTTTTGTAGGGGAGTACCTTTGGCTTCCCAAATTTAAAATTGTTGTTGTAGAGGAAACGCCCTCGTTTCCATTTTTCCCGTAGTTTGCAATGTTCCCAAAATGATTGGCAGGCAAGCCTTGCCTCTACGAAGCTTAAAGATTTTTTGTTTTGATAATACCAATTTGATCGAATTCCGTTTTGTTTAACTCTTTTAATTTATCGCTTGTTTTTTAATTTATCGAATACCTTGATTAAATGAGGGCAGGAACTGTCATAATAACTTCCTAAAATATTTGAATAAATCGGATCTCTTACAATTCCTAATATTTCTTCCCTCCTTTGAGATTCGAATAATTTTCTGTCAATTCTTGTAAAAACCCAAAATCCTTGTAAATATACTGAACAAGCTCTATTGTATGCGTTTAATATTTCTTCACGAGACTCGCTAAGTGATTGCAAATATATTTCATGTTTGTTGCGGGAATAATCTGGGTGATCTTCATCTAAGTTAATACTCAAACCTTGTAGATAGGTGTTTCTATAGTTAGTTAATGAATTTTGAATTAACTCATCAATATACATTTGATTGCTTGTTTTTGTGGAAGTCCAAGTTAAATATGCAACTATGAAAGCAACTATGGCAAGAATTATTGTTGTAAAATCTTTAAACTCTAAGTTGAAATATTGAATTATTTTTTCGGTATCTATGGTAATTTGAGCCATTATTTTATAATCTTAGGTGCTGGTTTAACAATTGTTTGAGGTTGAGTAATAGGTGGGAGTGGAGGAATTAGTCTAGCCCCTGCAAAATGAGTATTTAGAGTTCTTAAATTTGGATTTTGTTGCGGTACAGGACTTGCTTGTTGTGAATTTTTTAGATGTTGATCTAAACTTTTTATTACAGTCTTATTTTGAGAATAATTGGTTGAATTGTTATTGTTAGTCATAATTATAGAAATTTAAATTTGTAGTATTTGAAATCAAAAATATTAAAATAATTCTTGACAACTGGTTTGTTGTGTTGTGGTATTTGATTACAAATTGGCAATAGCCACGTACCCCTAGAAATAGGGGTCAATTTTTTGTCTTAAAAAGTTAGCTTTTGATATTTTTGTTTTGTTAAGTTACTAGCTAACTAAAATACCAGAATCTATATAATTTGCAATACTTTGATATGGTAAAAATTTTGTTTGATAGTTTTTTGCGGCTATTTCATCATCTTTTTTAAGTTCAAATTCTCTGTCGTCATAAATAATTATCCCTTCCTTTATTTCTCTACCTGTTTGTCTTATATCGTTGTATGAAAATAATGCTGAAGTTATTCTATCTTTTTTTGGGTTGCTGATAGTTTTGATTAAAATTTCACCAAATTTAGTTGGGATTGCAATATCAATGGTATTTGGATAGCCACTTTTACCATTTATTATAAATTTAGGGATTACTGGTACACTCTTTTCTTTAAATTTTGCCATCACATCATCAAAAAAGAAATTTTGTATTGATTCTCTTGCTAAAACATACAAATCACTAACAGCTAAAATACATTGAACCAAGCTATGCTTCTTTTTGGGTAAGTTTTGTAAATCAGTTTTAATATAAATTGAATTATCGTTTTCATCTAATTTTACACCATAACTTAGAAGGGTTTGATCTAAAATATTTTTTCTAGCAGGCGAGTTAAAAGATACCCCAGACATTTCTAAATCATTTATAATATAACCACCATCAGTTAGGGTAATTTCTGACTCAGAAGTTTTTATGGCATAAATTTCAATATGGTCGTTGTGATTATCTAAAAAAGGTAAAGTAAAGTGATATCCGTTTTCAATATCCTTGGATTTTATATTTTCTTTTAACCATAATAAGTAATTTTCTACCAAGTTTGTGTGAGACATATTTTTAAAACAATTTAGGTGTAAAATTTGGGTATTTAGTATTAAAATAATCCAAAAACTTTTTTAATATTGAATAAACATCAACATGTTTTATCTCTTCTTGGGTAATAGATATTTTTGACAAAGGATAAGCGACTCTATCGTGAAATTTTTCGTCATAAATATGAATGTGAGGACCTTCAAAAGTTTCACCTCCAAACTCATTAGGATTAGTATGAGTTCCTTCTAAATCAAGCCTTATTAATCTTATAATCTTCCTGTATCTGGTATTGAAAGTAATTTTGGTTTTTGAGATTTCTAATTTTGGTCTAAAATAATTAAGTATAAAAGTCTCTTTGTTGTTTAGAGATATAATCTCGTGTTCCCATTTGGTAATCTGATTATTTTGCCCCTCCAAAGAAACTGAGAGATTTTGTTCTTTAAATTCTTTTTCAAGGCTTTTTAATATTTCAAATTGATCTTGAGTTATCAACATAAAGTAATTTTAAACACCATTTTATTTAATAATATTTTTGTCCACATCTCCACCCCTCCTCCTAATCAAAATCCTTCTATAAACATCTTTACCATTTATTGTTGCATCGTTTTTCCCACCCAGCCAATAACCTCCGTCCATATCGTATTCATTGTGCCTCGACCAACCAACTATCTCAAACTGCTCAGGATTATACTTATCCAAAAAGGTAATTGGCACGCCCATTACCCCGTCATAATCCATCGGAATTTCTTTAGTTTTGTCCACATTTATGGCGTCATAGTTGTCGTATTTTGGATATTCATCGGGTGTGTATTTTTTGTACAAAATCAAATCCTCGTGTCGTTTTTTGATTTCCAAATTTGTGAACCAAACTACCCCAGAAACCCTTATCATTCCTTCTTTGTGATCGCCAGCGGTAGCGTAATCTTCATAATGCTGATTGATAAAATGCCCAGCCCCACCAGGAAAACCATACCCAAGCCAAAGCTTGTTTTCTTTGATTAGTTTAAAAACCTCTTTGTAGGTGATTGCGTTTTGATGCCCCACAATAATAAATTTTTTGTCGTATTCCACCAGCTGAGCCACATATTCCCGAAAAAGTGAAAAGGGTGGGTTGGTGACCACAATGTCGGCTTGTTTTAGTAGTTCTATCACTTCAGGACTTCGAAAGTCCCCATCGCCTTTGAGTGGTTTGACTCCGATTTGCTCTACAGTTGGCACCCGTCCACCGTCTTTTTCTCCTTGATATTCGAGATAAATCGCCTGTTCACTGTCGTTTGTGCTAAACAGATCCGCACTTTGGCTTTTGTAGCAAGTGGTAATCAGTTTTTTGAGTCCTAGATATTCAAAGTTGTAACTAAAATAATGAAAAAAGTTACTTACTCTCGGGTCGTCACAGTTGCATAGCACAGTTTTGCCCTTAAAATGATCTTTGTAGTGTTCCAATTCCCTTTCAATATCACTCAGTTGGGTATAAAACTCATCTTTTTTGTTTTTGTTGGCTTGGTGAAGATTCGAGTTTTTGGATTTGGTGGGCATAAAGAGTCTCAATTTCTATGCTAGGTATAACTTTTTTTGGCAAGTTTTTGGTGAGATAATTTTTTGTAAAACAGTAGATTAAATTGAGTTTTGGCAAGAGGGAATCTACAGCTATTTTTTAGTCAAAAATCCTAAATGCAGGGCTGATTTTAAAATTAATACCACACCTACCGTCCAAGTAGTCTTGTTATTTTAAGCTAATTCTAAACTTTTATTTCCATTAGTTATTTGTGCCAGCACAGTTTTACCCGCCGTCAAAAAGTGGGTATATGTGCCGTCTCGATTGTCCACGGTTGACACAGCCGAGGTTATCACAGCACTGATTGCCTTTGATTTGGCTACCCCAGCGTTGGCTAGTAGTTCCGCCATATCCTTTGAGATGTAAAAGTGGTACAGCTTGCCCGACCTGGTCACTCCATCTGGCTTGCGAGGCTGCAGCTCTTTTGCTCTTGGTTTGCGAGGTGATCTATCTTTACCTCTCTTTCGCTTTTGCGGTGGTTGATCTGTCACAGCTAACTTACTAAATCACTTTTTTTGATTCCCAAAAGTTCCTCAACTTTACCTTTTAATTCTCGATTTTGAGTTTTAATTTCTTCGATTTCTTTGCGTAGAGTTTCTATGTTCTGATTATTTTTTAAGCTTTTACTAATTTTTTCAATGGCTTCATCGGCTTTTCTTTGAGTTCTGCCAAAAAATGCACCTTCTTTCATACCTTGCAAAATGGATACAGACTGACTATTTTGAATCTGAGAAAGGCTGCCGATAATAGCAAATTCTATCATGACGTAATTTTCTCCAGCGGCTTCTTTAAGGGCTAAAAGTGATTTTTGAACCTCGTCATCAGACCTTGTATAATTCGCAAATCCTAAGACACTTAGAGCTGTAATCCTAAGTCCTTCAACAATACCTTTTTTGGTGTATTTAATTATCAAATCCAACGCTTCTGGTGATTTGGTAAGACTTGCCAAACCAGCTAAAGCTCCGCTACGAACAACTTCATTCCAGCTATTTCGATTTTCCAAAGCTGCGGTTAATAATTCCAAGGTTTCGGTTTGTTCTTTTTCACCTAAAAAGTAGGCGATTTTGGCTAAATTTTTGAGACTACTAGATTCTACAAAATAGCTTTCGGAGTCACCTTTTTGAGCGATGTTGTGTATGGCTTGGTAGCTTTTTGGAGTTTTAAAATTAGCCAATGAGTCCAAGGTAGCCTTTCGCACCCGTGAGTCTGAATCGCTTAAAGTTGAGATCAAGAAGTCCTCGGTTTGGGAGATTTGAATTTTGGCTACTTTTTCCACAATTTCAGCACGTACTGCCCAGAATTGGTTGTTTTTATAGCCCTCTTCAAGTGCTTTTAGAGCCTGCAAATTGTTCATTTTGGCGATAGCTTCTATGGCGTAAATTTTGGCAATTGGGTCTGGATCGTCTAGAAGTTGATTTTTAAGATCGGTTAAAGAATAGCTTAATTCAACGGTTTTTAGGTAGTTGTTATTTTGGTCAAAGCTTACAAAATGAGGTTTTTTAGCAAACGGAAAATAGAAAGATTGTTCGATTTCAGAGATATTTACCTTGACCGTTTCTATGCTAATATTACCATTTTCGTCTTTAAATCCAAAGCCAATTGGAATAGTGATTCTGTGAATTTCATCGTGTTTATGGTTTTTTTCAGTTTGTTTTTGAATAACCTTCAGTTTAGCAGTTGAGCTTTCGCCGTCCCAAGAATATTCCACTCCAAATTCTGGATGCCCAGCTGAAAATAGATATTGATCAAAAAGCCAGCGTAAATTTTTACCTGAAACCTTTTCAGCAGCTCTCAAAATATCAGTTTCGTTTACGTTTCGGTTGCTATTTGAGGTTAAAAACTCTTGGATAAACTTCTCGAAATTTTTGTCGCCAAGTTCAGTGCGAATCATATGATAAACCGCTCCACCTTTTGGATAAGCATGTCTGTCATAAAGGTCTTCGATATGCTTGTAAATGTTGGTTACAACGGGTCTTTTATAGACTTCTCCGCTGATATATTCTCGCTGTTCATTAATTCTGTAATATTGAAATTCTTCCCAGCCTTTTTCGTGTTCCCACCAAAGTTGCTCGCTGTAGGTAGCCATACCTTCTTTGATCCACAAATGTGACCAGTGATCGATCACAACCCAATCTCCAAACCACTGATGAGCCAATTCGTGAGCTATCAAAATTTCTCCAAAATCCCAGTCTTTAGCGGCTTTTTCGTCCACCAAAGCTCTGTCGGTATTGAGCGTCATGGTGGCGTTTTCCATTCCACCCCAAGCAAATTGATTTACCCAAGCTTGGTAATATTTTGGCCAAGGATATTTCACCCCAAATTTTTGGCTGAAAAATTCCATCATTTTGGGAGTTTTAGAAGCTGTATTGGAAAGTAAATTAGCCTTTTCTTTGCTGGTGTAATAGGAAATCTGAATATCTTCCCAGCTGTCTTTTTGCTCCACAAAATCGGCGATCGCTAAAGCAGTGAGGTAAACTGCCTGAGGTAATTGTTGTTGCCAGATGGTTTGCTGGTAGATTTGGAAAAGATTTTTCTCTCCTGTTTTTTGTTGGAGTCTTAGCAAAACTTTATCGTCAGCTGGAACTTCTTGAACTTTCTCCAAAAGCCCGTTAGAAAGCACTTTAAACTCTTTTAAAGCTCGTACATTCATCTCTAAAGTAGCAATCTGTTTGGGGTTATCAAAGGTAGGAAACCAATAGCTGCTGCCCATAGATTCACCTTGGCTCCAGGCTTGTTTGGATTGGTTTGGGTAAAAATCATCTGGCAATACAAAAGTGATTCCAGATTGGGGATTTTGGGTGCTGTAATCAATAGCTATCTGTAAATTTTGATCAGCTTCAAAGGGTTTTGGGAAAAATAAAATTAGACTTTTGCCATCGTATTCATAGTCAATTTTTTGATCATCCAGGCGCACTTCTTCAATATCCATTTCTAAAGCGTCTAGGCTGATTGAACTGAGGTTTTCAGCTACAGTGGTGACGAATAAATTGGAGGTTCCAACGATCAATTTACGATCCAAATCCAGAGCGACTTCGAGTTTGGTATGGCGAAGTTGAACTAATTTATCTGGGTTATAATTTGGTTTGCTTCCTGGAAGTTCGAACTCGGAAATGACGCTATTTGATGACATAAAAAAGTAACTTAAATTGTTGTTTTTAATTAAAATCGGCAATAACCTTAAATATAGGAAATATTAACCTCTTTATATTAACAATTTCGTGATTAAAATAAATAAAACCATTATTTGTCAAAGCCCCACGGCGACTGAGCGAAGAGTTAGCGTAGCGTAACTTGAACAGACCAGACTTGCTCTGGTCGAAAGCCCCACGGCGACTGAGAGAAGGCATAGCGAAGTGTATGCTGAACAAGGCGGGCTTTGCCCGACTAAAGCCCTCGCGTCGCTGAGAGAAGGCATGTGGAGCAATGCTGAACAGGTTCGACCGACATGAAATTCAACATTGGGGAGGATAAATCCATCCCCTACCACATTATTTAACGGCGACTGAGAGAAGGCTACTCCAGTTTTATTAGCATCGACTTTAGCTTTGAGTGGATTTCAACTTCAAATTTTAGCGGTAACTCGCCTATGATTCCAGAGATGGAAGATCTAGTTTCTAGGCTGGCAAGTTTGTGTAATCGTACAACTGAACTAAAAAGCAAGCCGGTTTTTGAAAAATTTGCTTCATCTTGGCTTAAAATAGAGTCAGATTCGAGTAAATCAGTTGGTATTTTTGAGCTAATAAAAGCACAAATAATCATTTTGTGAATTCCAATTGGGTCGGTTAAGGCTAAAACAGGTCGTTTTTTATGTTCCAATTTTTCAGCAAAAGGAAAATTCGCTTCTAATATCAACATATTACCAAGTAACTTTTTTCAAATTTTTATTATTGTAATTGGCTTTACTATCTTGATCATCTTCATTTTTGGTAAAAACATTTAAGGCTTGTTTGGCAAGTAAATCAACTTCAGAATCATCTCCAAAATCTTCATTTATACCTTTTCCTATCCAAATTTTGATTATTTCATTATCATCCAAAACTTTGTACTTTTTTTTGGCTAAATCTAAATACATTTTTATAGTAGCTGTTCGATTTATTCTGATTTGGGAGTTGGAAAAACTGGTTTTCTTGATTTTAGTATTTAGCATAATCTACATTTATTTACATTTTAATACAATAAAGTAAAACTAATGCTTGTAATATTGTCAATTTAGTCACAGTTCTCAACTAGCCTTTTTGCCTCTGCCAATAATAAATCCAAGTGTACATATTAGCACGGCTGTTATCTTGGTCGGTGTATAGGAGTGTCCACCAAGTTCCGATTGTCTGCAAAATCACATAACTTTCTATCAACAAAAGCACCCCATACAAAAAAATATTGCTAATATTTCTAAAGTCCAAAAGGAAAATTAGATAGTAAAAAGCTTATATAATAGACAACAGTAGCAAAACTGTAAAACTTGCTTGGAGGGATTTGCTTTCTTTCATTTTTCGAGCGGTAGTAAATTTTTTAAGATGATCTTAACACAACTACATATCACAAAAAAAAGCCTAAAGCCAAACAATATATTTCGAGTAAAATAAGATATTATATGGTCTAATTACGGCATAAAATTCAACATGGCGAATTAAAATTCGCCTCTACAAATTTAAACTCACCGACTTTAAAATATAATCAATCTATTTCTCAGTAATAAGTTTGAAACCTAAAAATATCAAAACTGCTCCGGTAATTTTTTCGATTGGTTTGAAGGCTTTTTGCAAAATATTTTTAACAGGCTTGAAGTTTAGGCAAACACTAAGAATTGAAAAGTACGTAACAGTGGCTAAAAACATGTAAAATCCATAAAAAAGTTTAACTTCCAAAAGAGTTTGACTAGAAATAACCTGAGTAAATAGAGCAAAATAGAACAAAGTTACTTTAGGGTTCAAAAGACTGTTTAACATTCCTTCCAAAATAGAATTGGTAGAGTTTTGATTTTCTACAGCTTTTAATTGATCATCTAAATTGAATTTTATGTTCGCTCTAAGAGCTTTGTAGCCTAAATAAAATAAATAAATTCCACAAACAAATTTTATTCCAGAATAAAGCATCACAGATTGCGAAATTATCAGCCCTAAACCCAACAATGAAGCAATAATATGAAAAAGATTTCCTATGCCAATTCCAAAACTTGTGAGTATTCCATGTTTGGCAGATTTGAGGGAATTTTTGAGGGTAATTATGGTGTCAGGGCCTGGGCTAATTAGGGCAAGCAGGTGGGCTAGGGCGATTATGGCAAATTCTTTCATAGCCCAGAATAGTTTAAAGATTTTTAGTCGATGTCAATGAATTTTTAAGATCCTGTAAGTTAAGTAAGATTTAGGATACAATCTTTGATAATTAGTACTCAGTTTCAAATTACCACTCAATTTCTTTCAATCCTCTCTCCTCTAAATACTCATTACACCTCAAAAAATGTTGGTTTCCAAAAAACCCGTTGTAGGCTGAAAATGGAGATGGATGAGCAGATTCCAAAATTAAATGCCTATTAGGATCGATTAGATTTTTCTTGGATTTAGCGAAATTTCCCCAAAGTAAAAACACCAAATTTTCCTGTTTTTGGGAGAGTTTAGAAATTACAAAATCAGTAAATTTTCCCCAGCCTTTGCCTTGGTGAGAAGCTGGCGAACTGGCTACCACAGTCAAAACTGAGTTTAGCAAAAACACACCTTGCTTTGCCAAACCGCTCAAATCTCCATCTGTAAAGTCTTTTTTGATGCCAAAATTTGATTCAATTTCTTTATAGATATTTTTTAAGGATGGTGGTAGTTTTATCCCGTTTTGTACCGAAAAAGATAGTCCGTGAGCCTGATTTGGACCGTGATAAGGATCTTGCCCCAAAATAACCACCCTCACTTTTGAAAAAGGTGTCAGCCAAAAAGCCCTAAAAATATTTTCTAGGGTAGGGTAAATCTCTTTGGTTCGGTACTCGGATTTCACAAACTCGGTTAAATTTTCAAACTCAGGGGTGGCAAAATATTCAGCCAAAACCTGATTCCATTCGGGTTCCATTTTTACACTAGACATATGTTCAAACCAAATTTGGTAAGGTTTTTTTGGCAAGAGGCAGGTTAATTAATAATGAAAAAATAATAGTGAATAATTATAAATTAAATTTTTGTAGCGGAGGTCTCCTGACCTCCATCGTCAAATTACAGCTAACCAGGCGACGGGAATCAGAATTAAATAATAATGAAAAAATAAAAATTGTAGCGGAACCTTTACAGTTCCATTTGTTGGGTCAACCTAAAATCCAAACTGTAGTCCGTGATTTTCAAGTTTAAACTTATAGAACCCATTTGAAAACTAATCGCAACAAAAAGTCATTAAATAGTTTTGCCCTGATAAGACCAAGTGCAAGTTTGGACTTGTTCCAAACGACCTTCGGGGCATGAAGGGGAATGTCCGCTGGCCTTGGGGTTTTGTGGAACTTTAAAGCGAAGCTGAAACCCACAGTCCCATTGGGACAGCTCCCTTATCAGGGAGCAACTGGCAATTGATGTCTTAAATTAGGTAAAAGTAATCAAATGGGTTCTATACTACTTTTAGTGAAATGGGTATATCATTTGTCATCCTGAACTTGTTTCAGGATCTTGGCTAAACTTGGAGAAAAAGTCTAAAATATCAAATAAAGTCCCCACCCGGGGGAAACCGTGAGAGCGTAGCGGATCACGGAGGGGTGTGGGGAAGTCGCCGTTAAATTACCGTAGGGGAATGCCTCTGGCTTCCCTCATCAAATTATGTGGCAACAGGCGGCGGGAATCAGGTTTTTAATTATAAATGGTTGATTATAAATTATAATTATAAACAAAAATTACTTTTCCATAATAAAATAAATCTGCAATTTATAATTAACAACTAATAATTAAGAATTATAAAACTTGCCTAACTTTCCAAAGTATTTTTGACTCAAAAAATGTACGAAAATCCGCTAGACGATTCAAACACTGAATTTAATCAAGTTTTGGAGCTGTTAGAAAAAACCAACCAAAATGTCTTTATCACAGGTGACGCTGGCACCGGCAAATCGACTTTGCTCAAATATTTTGTAGAAAATACCCAAAAAGATGTGGTGGTTTTGGCTCCAACGGGTTTGGCGGCGATCAACGCTGGAGGTCAGACAATTCACAAATTTTGCCTTTTCCCGCCTAGATTTGTACGCCCAGAAGATATTCAAATCACCAAAAATCCGCTCCAAAAAACTCTCATAGCCGAACTCAAAACTATTATTATAGACGAAATTTCGATGGTAAGAGCTGATCAGCTAGACGGAATTGATAGATTTTTGAGGTTAAATCGTAAAAATAACCTGCCTTTTGGAGGGGTTCAGATGATTTTTGTTGGAGATCTTTATCAGCTACCGCCGGTTGTAAATCGTGAAGAAATGGCTATTTTTAACCAGGTTTATGGTTCACCTTATTTTTTTAGTAGCAATGTTTTTCAGAGCCTTGAGATTACCAAAATAGAGCTACGTAAAAATTATCGCCAAAAGGAAGATTTGGAGTTTTTGGAAATTCTTTCTAAGGTCAAAAAAGGCGAGGTGGATTACCAAACTTTATCAGCTATAAATTCCCGATTTGTGCCTGATCATGAGGAATTTGAAACCGAGGGTTTGTTTTTAAACTTGGCTACCACCAATCAAGTCGCTCTTCAAATTAACACCACCAAACTAGCTCAAATCGATGAGCCAAATTTTGAGTACAAAGCTGATCTAACAGGTGATTTTAACGAGCGGGATTTTGCGGGAGAAAGTAGTTTGAACCTAAAAATTGGGTCGCAGGTTATGTTTATCCGAAACGATGCTTTGGGCAGATGGGTAAACGGTACTATGGGAGTAATAGAAGATTTGGGAACCAAAAAGGTGATAGTTCGCACCGAAAAAGGCTTTGTGCATGAGGTAGCTCCAGAAAAATGGGAAAATATCAAGTTCGTTTTTGATGAAGATGAAGGGCAAATTATTCCAAAACCAGTCGGTACACTCAAACAATATCCACTCAAATTAGCTTGGGCAGTGACTATTCACAAATCTCAAGGGCAAACTTTTGATCGGGTGCTGATCGACCTGGATAGGGGAGCTTTTTCCCACGGGCAAACTTATGTGGCTCTCAGTCGTAGTCGTAGCCTCAGTGGAATTGGGCTAAAACGAAAGATTTTTAAGTCAGATTTTATTGTGGATAGACGAGTGCTGGACTTTATGAACGGCAAATTTGTGTCCAAAACTGGGGTCTCAGAGAGTATTTTTTAGAGTTAAAATCGAAGCACTGGAACTGTAATAGCCTCTGGATTTGGATTTGGATTTATTTTAGATGCGGAATTTTTTATCTCTCGTAGCTGTTCTGGGGTAAAAATTGTTGGGTAGTTGTGTGCTACAACTTGAGGTTGAGTTTGAACTGGTTGTTGAATTTCTGTTGGTTTTAAAGGTTTGATAGGCACAATATTGCCATCTATCATTTGCACATTCGGGTCAACTTCTATTTCAGTTTTACCTTCATCGGGGAAATTTTTATTGACTTCCGAACTTTCTGCATATGGATTAAAAGCTTGTTGGGTGTTTGGAGATTTTGGTTGCAACTCGATTGATGACTGTGAAGCGTTTGACTGAGATGGGGTGAAAATGAAGAAAGTTGATAAAATGGCTGCAAATGCAATGAGTTTTTTTTTGTATTTTTCAAAAGGATTTGGGCTGTTGAAATTTTTTTCGTTACCGAGCATAAAATAAATTTAAATTAAAAATAATATCCGAGTCATACCACGCAAAATCCTAATTGTCAAATGTTTTATTTTGACATAGTTTATTTCGATTACATCACTTTTATTTTAAGTAGATTTTGGTAATTTTTGGCCAGATTTTGGTCTAAAGTGTAGAAACATTCGACCTCGCTATAAATCGCTGAAACCACCTGCAAAGAATCTTCAAAAATAATTATATTTCAGCTTTGTAATTTGAATTTATATTGCACGATTGCTGTTAAGAATTTTATAATTTTTTGTAAATTTCCCCAATAAGTTGTGACATCTTTTTATTGCTAAATTGTGTTTCAAACTGAATCTTTATTGTATCACCAAAAAACTTTTCGGCATGCTTGATTTTTTGCAATTCTTCATTTCTCAAGCTTTCTTCTTCTGCATTTTTAGTCTCTACAATAAAATATAGTTTTTTAACTCCGTTTTCAAAATTAAGAACATAAGCAAAATCAGGTGAATAGCTTTTCCCTCCTGCAACTGGTATTTTGATTGAATTTTTAGGGATTTTTGTAAACACGATAACTTCTCTAAGTTCAGTTTGGATATTTTCTTTTTCAAGATGGCTATCGTAAAAAAAGTCTTCAAATAAATAATTACCTGCTACATTTTGATTTGAGTATGCTCCGCTGTCGTCAATTTCTGTTTTCAGTTTTCCATTTCGCTCTGTCAATTTGGTTGGGTGAATTGTGTTGGTTACTTTTTGATATTCTATGCTAAATTTATCAAAACATTCATACATCAAATAATCGTTAAATTTCTGTTTAATCGCTCTGATACTAGAATTATTTAAATACTTGTTGACATCGGTATTAGCTTCAACAAAAGCTTGGTTTAGAGTTTTAATATTAATATTAAGTTTTTTAGATAACTCTTTTAGAAACACATCATAGTTCATTGATCTGATTTGATTAGCCTCGCCATCTTGCACTGATAGTGCTTGAGTATTTGCTACAGCCTGATTTTCCTTAATTTCTACTTTTACTCGTCTGTTTAACAAAGCATCTTCTGTTAGAGTGGCAACATTGGATTGCAAAAAATCTATCAATAAATTCTTAAATTTGCCCTCATTTTCAATTTTATACTCCAAGATTACTTTTTGATTCAATTTTTCCCACAAATCTTTAAGTTCAGTGTATTTTTCTGATCTAATAGAGATTTTTTTCTTTTGCTGGGTTGATTTTCTAATTTTGTTAGAATCTACACCTTCAAAAATAAGCGGGTAATTTGCTTTAATATATTCAAAACCACCTTCTTTAAAATCATTATTTCTTTTGATAATATCAACACTATCTAATTTTTCTAAAAGTTCAACTTCTGAAATATTATATTTTTCAACAATTTGTTGTATCATTCCAGAGTGAAGCTTATCAGATATTTCTTCAAGTGATATTGCACCTGATTTTTGATTGATTTCTTTAACTAATTTTTCTACAAAATCATTTTCGGTAAAATCTACAAAATAATTTAGGTAAAACTGCTCATCTTTAACCCTATTTCCATATTCATTTACAGGCAGACGAAGACCTCTCCCCACTTCTTGAAGTTTGGAAATATCACTTCCACTACTACGGAGTTTACAAATTTGAAACACATTAGGGTTATCCCAACCTTCTCGCAGTGTCCATTTAGAAAAAATAAATCTTCTTGGATTGTCTAAAGAAAGCATTGTTTGTTTGTCGTGCAATATTTCAATTACTTCTTGCTCCACGGCTTCATCTTTTTCACTATTATCTTTGCTAAAATAGCCACCGTGGGTTTTGCTAATATCAACTAGAGTTTTTTCTAGATATTTTTTATAAAACGCATCTGTCTCAACTTCCAATAGAGATTTTGCCTCAGCTTCAATCAACTTTTCTACTGTAGTTTTGATGTAGCCTTCAGCTGATCTGTATTCATCAATGTTATCTATAAAAAATAGGGTTAGGGGTTTAATTTTTACTTCCCTAGTAAGTAATTCTTTTTCAATCTTAAAGTGGTTTTTTATAGCTTTTTGAATCATTGTCTCTTGAAGAGTTTGAGCATAAGAATATGGATTGATTTTATCACCTTTTTTGAGTTCAAGTCCGTTGGATAGTACAACAGTGCTTTTATTTAGGTTTTCAATCAACAAGCCAGACATCGCCGAGTGTACTTTTTCTAAGCTGTCGCCTTTGCTGGTCTTAAAAACCTCTTTAGTCGACCCATCAACTAGTTCAAAAGTTGCTTCTGTACCGCTTGAATCTACAAATTTAAGAATTGCATTTTTACCATCTTCAAATTCAGTAACATGTCCGATAACACCCTTTACTAAGTTATTTTTAAACGAATCAACCGCAGTAAGAGTGTACACAAGATTATGATAATCTTTCTCTTTTAGTATTTCAATTTTGCCTGTTAAAATATTTTTTTGCTTTATGTCTTTATCTGGAAAAGTGGCTCCATATCTTAAAATAAATTGTGGACTAATTTTTTGAATATTATCCCAAGTTTTATTGCCTGATGCAAATTTATGTGGTTCGTCTATAATCAAAAAAGGTTTAACCGAAGAAATAGCCTCAAAAGGTACAGAATATTTATCAAAAAGTGCTGTATCAAAACTTTTCTGCATAGTTTCAGAATTAATCATTCCGCTATTGATAACCATTACTTGGATATTATTTTTTTCAAAATTTCCACTATTTACAAAGCTATTTACTGAAGAAGGTAAATAAGATTTTTTACTTTTACCACTTTTTTGGCTTTCTACAATATGCAAATTTAGGGTTTTCCCGTACTGCTCTTTAAAATGCTCTCTACTGCTATTTGACCTCAGAAAATCTATTGTTCCTGCCTTAATTGATACAGTTGGTACCACAATTACAAATTTAAAAATGCCGTAAAGTTTATTTAGTTCAAAAATTGTTTTGGTGTAGGTGTAGGTTTTGCCTGTACCAGTTTCCATCATTATATCTATAATATTGCTATTTGGTTGTACTCCAGCTTCTTTTATTCCGTTTTCTTCACAAAGTTTAGCTATGTTTTTGCCATAATCAAAAGTTTTTCTGTTTATTTCTGGGTTGATATATTGCTTTTGGGTTCCTTTTGCTTCAATAATATTTAAACCATCAAAAATTCTTACAGTGGCTTTTACTGCTTTTTCTTGGTGAGGTAGGTTTTTTTCAAAATTAAATCCTGCCATATTTACTCAAGGTTATTTTCTAAAAGTTTTTTTATCTCACGATCAAAGTCCGAAATATATTCTTTATCTTGAATTGGTTTATATTTTTCGTATTCACTCAAAGCAAGTTCTTTGGCTACTTCATTGGATATTTTTCCTGCATTGGTGAGAATATCATATTCAGTAAATTTCAAAAAAGCATCGAGTTTGTCTATCCAGTCTTTCATTAGCACCACTCTACCTTTAGATGCCTGAATTTCTGCGTAATCAAGATACATATTGCCAATTCTATCAAGATTTTTTAGTTCTTCACTTTCCAAATAATTTTTGGCAATCACTACATCACTTGGCATAATTTTACCTTTTGGTGATTTTCTCCAGCTGGTTAGTCCCATTTTGTCTTTTTTACTATCTACTCTTTGGGAGATTATTTCAGCAGCAGTTTTGCCAGTAATAGCCCAGTGAAGTTTGTTTTGCACTGTTGCAAAAAACTCTTTGGTTTCTGGTGCGTTTGGGGAATAGTCAAAAGAAGTGGCATAAATATCAGTGATTTTTTGATACATCCTCCTTTCACTCGTGCGAATATCTTTAATCTCTTCATAGAGTTCATCAAAATATCTTGCACTAAAACGAGAGCCGTATTTCATACGATCACCATCCAGTGCATAACCTCTTTGGATATAGTTTTTTAAAATCTCCGTTGCCCACACTCTAAACTCACGCCCTCTGTCTGAATTGACACGGTAACCAACTGCAATAACTGCCTCCAAACTATACATTTTGATATTTCTTTTTACCTCTCTATTTCCTTCTTTTTGAACTATTGGGAAATTCCCAAGGGTTGCACTTTCATCAAGTTCTTTTTGATCATAAATATTAGCTAAATGTTCGTTAATTGTAGAAAGATCCACATCAAAAAGCAGTGCCATAGACTTTTGCGAAAGCCATACATTTTCTTCTCCATACATCACCTCCATATGAATTTTGCCATCTGAGGACTGAAAAAATACCAGCTCATTATCATTTAGTTTTGGGTATTTTGGTGTATTTGTTTTTTTCATATTAATACCTAGTTACAAAATCTATTTCTATCTGTTTTTTATTGGCATAACTAGACATGTTTTCGGGGATTTCTCGTAGATTTTTGCTGTCAAAGTTGTATCCAAACACAATAATACTAGATGGCTGGAAACTACTATCTGTATCAATTTTTTCTAGCAATTCTTTTAGATTTTTGGTTTCAAAACCTTTGCTCATCAAATACAATTTTTTGTTACCATAATAGCCAATGTATCCGTCCAAATCTATAGCTTGTAGATCTTGACTAAGCGGTATTCCGTCAAAGGTTTTCCAGGTTGTTAGTAAGGTTTGTAAATCCTCATTGGTTAATTTTGTTTCATTAAAAAGTTCATTTTCTGGATCAAGTTTTTCTGCCACAAATTCAAAATCTTCCCAAATTGGTACAGTTTCAAAAATCTTAAAGCCAAAATCGGGTAATTCAAACACCCCGTCACCTTCGGTGCCACCCCTCACGAGGGGAATTTCTTTTTTAGGCTTTTCTTCAAATTCCAATTGATTAACCTTTTTATCATTTTTTTCTTTTTGCTGAAGTTGTATTTTCTTAGCCGCACGAACAAGCCTTTCTTTGGTGATTTCAAAAATTGTAGGCTCAAAATTCCCCTTTGTTGTGGGCGATTCTCCAAAATTCTCCTCTTGAGTATAGGTGTCAAAATTCCCCTCTTGAGTAGCAGAATTGTGAGACAGGTTGGTAAAATTCCCCTCTTGAGGGGTGCCGTCTTTAGACGGCGGGGTGGATTGTAGCTCCACCACAAAGTCAAAAGCCGTCTTATTTTTCTTTTTATCAATAGCTTCGGGCCACTGAACAAGAATATATCGACGGTTCCCACCTTCTTCAGCGTTAAGCTGCATCACTGCATCACCTGTAGTTCCACTTCCTGCAAAAAAGTCTAAGACAACTGAATCTAAATAATTATAAGTAATACTTTTTATTAAATATTTAATTAGGCGACTTGGTTTGGGGTTTGAGAAAATTTCCTTTTTAATAAACAGTGAGTCAATCTCGCTAGATGCATCTGTATTTGTTGCTATATTAGGATCGAATTTTTTACTTAAAATATCAATTATGGGTTTAATATTTGTTACTTTATTATTTCTTTCAATTGTTGGCCTTAAAGATTTTATACTTTTAATGTGAAAAATATCATTTTCAGAAAATGATTCATCTATTTTTTCTTGTCCCCATTTGAATCTACCTTTTAATACAAAGTCATTAAACGGTTTGCCATCTTTTACAACAAGATCATCTGTAAGTTCAATTTGTAATGGTTCATTTCCGTATATCCCTTTTCGCAATGTTCCTGAATATTTTCCATTTTCTATTACAACATATTCTTTTCTGAAGTTTCTTTTAGATAGGGAATTTGATATATTGAGCAGTTCAATGTTTTTATCAGGATCTGTGTATCCACCCAAGGTATAAATTGTATTAAACGCTTTTTTATAAAACAAAATGTATTCCTTTACTACTGATATTTCTTTACTTAAGAAAGATGGCTGCGTTTTTTTATGCCAAACAATTTGTCCTACAAAATTCTCCTCCCCAAAAATCTCGTCCATCAATAGCCTTAGTTGAGCCACCTCATTATCATCAATACTTACAAAAATTACTCCATCGTCTTTGAGTAGTTGTTTTGCAATATACAACCTTGGGTACATAAAAGTTAGCCAAGCTGAGTGTGAATTGGATTTACTTTTTACAAAACTTAATATTTTTTTGGCTTTTTCTTCGTCCACCCCAGCAAGTCCTGCAAATTCTTTGATTTCAAATTTTCGATCATCAGCATATACAAAACCATCAGAGCCTGTATTGTATGGTGGGTCTATATAGATCATTTTGACCTGTTCGTGGTAGCTGTTGGAGAGGTGCTTGAGGACTTCGAGATTATCACCTTTGAGTAGGAGATTTTGCGAGTTTTTGTTTTCAGGCTTACTGTTCCAGTCCGTATCTTCTTTCAGTAGCGTGGTAGCAGGATCACTTGCCAGCAGTCTTGCATAGCTTTTGCCTAGCCAGTCCATACCATAGCTTTCTTTAGAAATTTCAATTTCTTTGCTTTCTAGCTCTGTTTTAAACTTTTCAAAGTCAAATTTGCCGTTTTTATCAAAACAATGAGAGAAGTGTTTTTTTAGTATTTCCAAATCATGGTTTGGGATAGTGATATTTTCAGTAGTATTTTCAGAAGTTGCCATACAGTTGTTATATTTTAGATATACTATTTATAAAACAGGTTAAATATTTGACTTTAACCCATTGGTTCACATCAATGTCAAACAAAAAGGTGTTTTGGATTTTAGGCAAGGTTTGCTGATAAACAGACAGATTTAAGCACCTTCAACAATTTGACCAAAGCCGAAAATTCTGAAAGTTATTTCATAGTTTATGGAAAAATATAGCAAAGAATTTCTTAAAAGTATCAACGATAGAGTGCTATTTTGTGGCTTTCTTTTTGTTTTGTTTACTGCGGCAAATTTAAGAAATACCAAGGAGTTCAAAGAAAATAAGGTTTTAATTCCAACCGCTTTTGGTTCGCTTGTAGGAGTGTTGGCAGTACTTGCTAACCCAGAAGAAAAGAAGATTAGCTAGAACTTTACTCTGGTTTGTAATGATGTAGTCTCCCATCTTCCATTTCATAAATCACATCGGCATTAACTAGGTTTTGGTGGTTGTGCGTGACCATAACTACACACATAGTTTTGGCTATTTTTTCAAAGATATCGATTATTTTTTTACCGGTTTTTTTATCCAAACTACTGGTTGGCTCGTCTACAAAAACCACTTCAGGATCGTTTATAATCGCCCTAGCGATAGCCACTCTTTGTCTTTGACCTCCAGAAATTTGCCTCGGAAGTCTGTTTTCCAAACCTTCCAGTCCAAGGTCTTTCAAAATTTTATCTATCTTTTCTTTTATAATATATTTTTCATCAGGTAAGCCCACCAAAATATTTTCCAAAACTGTGAGGTAGCCTATCAAAAAGTGCTGTTGAAACACAAATCCCATTTTATTTCTTCTCAAATCTTGTATATTTGTGTAATCACTATCGATTAGATTATCAAAGTCTAAAGTGCCAGAAGTTGGCTCTCTAATGCCAGATAGTAGATACGATGTTTTGCCAGATCCAGATGAGCCTAAAATCCCAACCAAACCAGTTTTAGGAAAGGCTAAATTTAAGTTTTTAACAGCTCCAACCTCTACTCCATGATCCTGGAATTTTAAGTTTAAATTTTTCACTTTGATAAGCATAACTATTCTATTAAAGAGACTGGATCAATTTTATAAAATCTAAATCCATATAAAACAAAAGTCGAAACAAAAGATATTATTGGCAATGGCAAAGATAGCCAAAAAATGTCTGGTGTCCAAGGACTAATTTGAGAAATAGCCAAAGGATCGAAGAAAAATCTATTAACTAAAAAGCAAATAAAATTCAATAAAAGCATGCCTAAAATATAAGAAATACTTATTTGAAATAAGCCTTCTAGCGTGAATCGCCTTAGTAGTTTTAATTTGGTATAGCCGATAGCTAGCAAAACGCCAACTTCAGATTGTCGTAAAAATATATTAATTTGATTCAATAAAATCATAACTGAACAAAGTGTGAGGGTGATTATTCCATTTAGAATCCAGTTTACTGAGTCAAAGGTTTTGTTTAGGTCGTTTAAAAATACAATTTCTTTCCTATAATTTTTGATCTCCAGCTGATTTAAAGGGTCCTCTTTTTTCATTTCATCAAATAAATTTTCAGCTTTTTGTTGGTCGCTTTCTTTTGGAAAAATAAAATAATCCCAGCTAGTGGGTGTTTGGTTTGGGAAATCACGCACCAAATAATCAATATTTGCTAAACTGCCTTCGCTAGCAACGGCTTCCAGAATCCCAGAAATTTGGTATTTTCCAGCCAGATATTCGTTTGCTTTTGAAACATCTCTACCCACAAAATCTCCAATTTCCACACCTTTATTTTTAGCAAGTGCTTCACTCAAAACGATTTGATTTGTGTTTGCTTCGGGCAATTTACCAGACTTTAATTTCCAGTCCATTTTTTCCAAAAAAGTTTTATAATCATTTGTGTTTAAAAAAACTACAGGTTGATAAAATGCACCCTGAATACTTTTTACACTTACATAACTATAGCTACCTTTCATAAAACTAGAAATAGCCTGTGAATCTTTCAGCCTAGTCTCCAATTTTTCACTTGTAAAATCACCACGATATGTCTTTAGATTAAATATAGAAGTTTTTTTATAAAAGGCCGCGTACCTATTAAAATCTCCCTCCAGCGATTTAAAAATAGTCTTAGGAATCAATACGGTCACAAGACTAAGAGCAAAAATAACAATTAGAGCAAAAGTTTTTAATTTGTTTCTAAGGATATAAATCCAGGGTGAAATAGGGTTTGAATAGAACTCTATGGACATAAATTTTAGTAAATAAAACTAAGCAAAGGGTTTTAATTTGATCACGACGTAGATGTCTTTTTAGGATTATAATTATCAGGATTTCTGTTCATTAGTTTAAAAAGTACCGCAGATCCTACTACATAAACAAGACCATACAATAAGCCACTTTCAATAGAAGGAGCGTTGCCCACAATCCACGCAGGTCCAGATTGTGATGAAAGATAGATAACTGAACTAAAATCTGCCATCTTATAAGTTGCCAACCCTAAAACAACACCTTGAAATATATTCCAAGCAATGTGAAATCCAGTTGAAGCCCACAAATTACCAGTATAATTTCGTAAAAGTAGAAAAAATGCACTGGCTATTATGCCTTGAATTACAAAATCTAAACCAAATCCAGCATTAAAAACATGAGTAAAATCAAACAATAAACCGGACAAAAGTAACGAAATGTAGATATTAAATTTACTCTTAAATTCTTGATAAATATATCCTCGAAAAGCAATTTCCTCAAGAAAAGCAGCAGCAGAATATAGTATTATTGAATCAATTATGTTTAAAACGGATTTTTGAATATTGGCATCTTGCCAAACAAATCTATCGATTTTAATAAAACCAAGTAATATTTGTATTCCAAATATTGCAACCATGGCAATAGCTCCAAACAAAAAACCTGTGAGGACTTGTTTTGGTGTTTTTGAGTCAATTCCCAAACCTATTATACTCCAAGGTCTTTTGAGGATTTTTACCCAAAGAAAATATGTTTCAGCTATGATTAAAGAAAGTACTATGACTGAAGAAATAATGGTAAATAGTAGTATTCCATTCTTAAACCCTAGTGCGTATAATAGACCATAAGTGAGGAAAACATTTAATGTATAAACTACGAAATATGCTATGGCACGTAAAAATGGATAGGCAAAGCTTAGTTTAGTTTAGTTATAAATCCATTCTTAAGAGAGCCTGTCATAAATGATTTTAAGAAAATTACTTCTTTTGACTTTTATCTTTCTTTTCTGGAGCTTTTTCATCGATTTCCATCTCTATCTCTACGACACTACTCTCAGAAACTGTGTCTAATGAGTTCCAAACTGTAACTGTAAGTTTTCGCACCAAAAATCCGAAATTTCCTAAAAGTAAAACAAAAAATACCAAAAAGCTGATTATGTTTATTACAGGAATAAGGCTTAAAATTGTAATGGTAAGATAACTAATTGCAATTAGATGTTGAATTTTGATATTGTTGATTTTGAATACATTTTTGGCAAAGTTTGCAACATAAATTGGCAAGAAAAAGCTGGTTAAAATAAACAGCATGTAGGCAATTACGCTAAGCAAACTTACTAAAGGATAGAGCTGAATTATAAAAGATAAAATTAAAATAGGTAGGGTTAAAAATAAAACTCCTAAAGAAATTAAAATATCTGTACCAAACTTTCTATCAAATTTAATTTCAGAATTTTCCAAAGCTTTTTTTCTAAATAGAAGGTAGCCCACAACTAGAAGAAATACAATTACACTAAATTGAACTACCAAAAATCCAACCAGACCTGCTCCAAAAATAGTAGATCCGAAACCTTTTGATCCTTCATCTTTGTTTTCTTCGATTTTACCTTTTACTTGAGATTTTAAGTCACCGTCTAACTTGGAATAGCTGATTTTTGCATTTCCCAAAATCTGTGAGTTTTTGATGGTCAAATTTTCACTAGCAATAACCAAGTCTCCTCCAATAATGGAATTTTCTATAGTTACATCTCGACCGGCAATAACAACTTCTTCCCCAAAATTTCCCCTTATGTTTATATTTTTACCAGCTACTCGCACATTTCCAGCTACTCGATCTGAATTGATAGTGATGTCTTCACCAGCGGCGATTATACTTCGTCCAACATTTGCACTTATTTGGATTTTTGATCCAGCAACTACAATATCTTTGGCGATACTTTCTTTTAAGGTGACTTCATTTCCTGATGCGTAAACATTTTCACGGGTGGATTTTATTTCAACTTTATCAGAGTTGTTTTTATCTTTTGGATAATACTCAGCAGCTTGAGCAGGGGTGACAAAAAATAGAGTCAAAACTATTGCTAAACCACAAGTGATAAAAGCTAGTTTAGAAAAAGCCTTAGATAGGTTGTTGATGTTTTTGGACATAAAAAAAGTTACGGGTTAATAGGTTAAACTTTTTTTGGTTAGTCAAGTTTTCGCTTTTATATTATGAGAACTAGGAAGTCCGTTTAACTTATACTAGTTTCGCTAATTACTACCACAAACATACCCCGTCAGCTATCGCTGCCACCCCTTTCAAAAAGGGAATTTCGAGTTTAGTTTCAATTTGAAGTTAGGTTGGTGGTTAGTGAAATTGGTATAAATATGCCCTTAAAATTACTCTTTTAAAAAGACCTAGAGAATAAAATTTATCCTTGCCAAAGAAGAACTCAACCTTTCTTAAGAAGCTAAGCTAAGATACAATCTAATCTTTTAAAGGTTAGTATTTAGTTGGTATTTGGCTTCCAGGTTATCAATAATTCTGTTTAAAATAATTTCTTGATCTGCTGTTTTTTGTTGACTTTTGGTAAGATTTTGTCTTATTGTTTCGTTTAGAGTTTGATTCATTTTTTTGAGAAAAGGTGATTCTGTTTGGGTGATTTTTTGAATTTCAGTAACACCACTTTGATAGTCGCTAGAGTTTAAAATTTGAAGACTTGAAGCTAGTTTTTTGAGTGAGGCAGAAATATTATTGTAGTCCTGACTTTCTTTTTGAAGAGAAATATCGATATCGTTATTTAAAGAATCGCTAAAATTAGTTCCAAAACAATCCTTAAGCTCTTTTAAAATAGAATTATTTTGATCAACTTTAGTTGCAGTTTGAGTAGCTAATTCGGCAACTTTAGTGGCTTCGGTCTGGCTGTTTAATTTCACCCAGCTTTCATTTGTAGCAGGTAACCAATTATATAAAAGATCGGTTTTATCAGCATAACAGGCATTTAAAGTAAGTATATTATTGGCTGTTTCTAGGTACTGAACTCTAAAGTCCAGGAGCTTTTTGGTTTGTAGATTAAATTCTTGTAAGTCGGGATTTTGAAGACTCTTTAGAGAATTTTTGGTTTGGTTTGTTTCGTCACTAAAGTCAGCAATTTTTTTTTGTAAGTCAGTAAGATTTTGTTGATATTCTTTGACTTTTCCTATTTCTGGAAGTTGTTGAGTTTTTTGAAAAACTTGATCTATAATTTCGGTGTTTTTGAGGGAATTTTGATTTATAAGATTTATATTTTGTTGCAAAGTCTTGGAAATTTGAGTTGTTTGATCTATTTGAAAATAAGCAAAACCAGAAGCAGATGCTAAGATTAAAATTATACCCAAAATTATCAGCCAAATGGTAATATTTTTCTTTTTTTTAATCATAAATTATAGATTTATAGCTTATTTTATGTTGGCGGAAAGGGAGAGATTCGAACTCTCGGAATAGTATAACCATTCAACACTTTTCGAGAGTGTCCCGTTCAACCGCTCCGGCACCTTTCCTATAAAATAGGCGTTTTTAACTAAAAATATATTTTTAAGTTGTGCAAGTCCAATACAACTAAAAACTAACAGTGAATAACTAATATTGTTGTGCTAGAGCCTATTAAAAATCCCCGTAGAGGAAATCCTCTGGTCTCCATCATCAAATTACTTGGCAACAGGCAGCGGGAATCAGAGCTTTTTACTTTTTGCAACTCTTAAATTCTTATCTCCACCTATCCTTTCCAATTTAACCATTTTTTAATGGTTTTAGCTATGTTTTTGGACCAAGTAAAATACTCAAAAATGTCCATTATTCGGGCTAAATCGACATAAAGTTTGACTAGCATCACAAAAATTACCAAAGCCCCAAAAGCCAAGCCAATAAGACTGTTTTTAGTTAGTCCATAAATCACCAAAAAAACCAGGCAAGCCATGTATCGCCACCAAATTCCAAGCAAGCGAAGAATCGCCTTTAAACCTTTTTTTTCTTGTGCCATTTCGCCAGTTCCAAAGAAAATTCGATAAAAGAAAAAGTGTGCCAAAAAATAGACGCTATAAAAAATACTCCAAGCCAGCACAAATGCATTTAACCAGCTAACAAAAGGATCCAAAAAATTGTTGTTGATATTCAAATTGTTTAAATCTGTGGCTGCGGTTTGAGACTGGGTGCTAGAGGATTGGGTTTGGCTGGAAGAACTGCGGTTTAACAAATCTTGAGCATAGACATTCATGCAAAAAACCTTGTGTTTATGAGTTGAATTGTCAATTTTGAAAGTGAAAATAATCAGCTTTGAGGCATAAAAAATCCACCAATTGTATGTACTCTAATTTGGTTAGGACAAATAAATAATATAAACTGCAGTATTTGCAAGCAACAAACCTTTGACAAAAGTGATATAAACAGGTTTGAGAAAGAAAATTCATTTCAATATTTTATTATCACAATATGGCAGAAAAAGATTACCTAAACACTTTTCAAGACAACGACAAACGAGCTAAAAGAGCTATTATTTGGCAATTTATACCTACGATTTATGGTATTGTCTTTGGTATTATTGCAGTTTTACTGTTAATTTTTGGAGGTTTATCAATTTACAGCCTGAGCTCCAGTGACAACTCAACTGCCTCCGCTGGTGCTATCGTGCTAATCGCAGCTTTAGTCTTTTTGGCAGCTATGCTCGGACTACTCGGGGTATTAATTGCCTCGGTTGTTTTTTATCTAATGTGGGTGCATAGAGCTCATCAAAATGCCGAACTTATCTCTGGTGAAAAGTTATTTTTGTCTGCGGGTTGGAATGTTGGATTTCACTTTATTCCGCTAGCTAACTTGATTGTTCCTTATTTATTAATGCTTCAAATAGCTGAAAAAAGCTCTTCCAAACAAGCTAAAAATATTACTCTAACTTGGTGGATTTTGGTTTTGGTATCAAGTGGAATATCAATTTTGCTAAACATTTTCTCTTTCAGTTCCAGCTTTATAACCAGCTTTAGCAGTGCATATAACAACGAACCTGATTATGGATTTTCGCCTTTAGGAACTTCACTAGGTGTAGTTGAATTATTAGGCGGTGGAGTGGGCAATTTGGTTTCACTTGCAGTATTTGTTATCTCGTTTTTTGTGATTCATTTGGTAAATAAAGGTCAAAAAGCCAAAGCCAAAGAAATGGGACTTTTAAGCGAACAAAAAGATTAAAAGAACAAATTTTTGACAAAAATCAAACCAGCCTGTAAATTTCAATTGTTATGTCGTCTTCCAAACAAATCAAAGCAAACAAACCAGCAATTGTAGCTAAGCACCAAATCCACAAAAAAGACAGTGGATCCCCAGAAGTTCAAATTGCTATCCTAACAGAAGAGATTAAAAAGATCACCGATCACTTAAAAATCAACCCTAAAGATTCTTCATCACGAAGAGGTTTACTACGAAAAGTTGGAACTCGTAAAAAATTACTAAACTTCCTTTTAGGTGAAGACAGAGCTAGATACATTAGAACTTGTAAGAAAAACGGAATCAGACCAAACCTTATCACTTTAGGAATCAATACATACGTTGACAGCAACCCCGAAGCAGCAGCAGAAGAAGAAGCAATGAAAGAACAAGCTGTTATCAATCACGCACAAGCAGCAGCAGACGCAATCGCAAGAGCAGCCTAAATTTAGTTTTTTAAAGTTAATTCTCCCCTTATTTTAGGGGAGTTTTTTTGGGTTAAAATAAAAATCTATTTATACTCATTTCACTAAAAATACGACCTGTAATGCTGAAATTATCAATCTGTCATGGTGAACTTGTTTCAGGATCTTGAGTTAATAGCCAAAAACTAAGGGACAAAATATAGTATTTAGTTGATATTTAAAAGGTTAACAGTCTATTCAACTTAAATATTATGAGTTCAACTTACAAAAATTGCCCAGATTGCAGTTCAAATCA
>JBIKIW010000047.1:0-10737 GCA_044361365.1 Limisphaerales bacterium
TTGTTTTTGTAGCGTCTATATCTACACAAAAATGATGAATTATTTTTTTTAAATTGTAATTGCTTAATCTTTATCTGTATATCATAGAAATTAGTTTAGTTAGTGTTTGCTAACTAGTCTAGTTCCAAATGAATTAGTTGTCGAATTTGAGCTTTGCCTTGTATATCTTTATAATCAACTACTGAAATACTCCACATCCATGTTCTTTTTGGATCATAATCTTTGTCAGATTCATTCATTTTAAATACACTAACTTTATCGCCAAAAACTTTTTGCATAAAACCAAGATTTTTATAGTTAGTTCTATCGATAATATTTGGACGACCTACATGAAACCTAGGCTTATTTTCTAATATCTGAATTGTTACCAAGTACCAAAGTAGAATCAAGATTTTTGCTGAATTTTTTAATTCTAAACTGACTTCTGAACTTTTACCAAACGGCATTCTATCCATTGAAAGGGAATCTGGCAATTTAACAAGATTAAAATTTGTAACACACCGCTCAGTATCAATTAAAGTTGACTTTGTAAATTCTATTATGTGACCTGATACAGCTGTATTTTTCTTAAACCTTTCCACCAAACTATCAATATATCTTTCTCTAGTTTCTTGGCTCTTTAAAATATCCTGCAATTCAAACTTTAAAATACTATCAGGAATTTTTGATGTATTGCTAAAATCTTCCATTCCCATATTTAACCAACAATTAATCCATGCCCTGCTACAAAATGAATCTGAACGATTTTACCTGGAGAAACTTCACCTTGCAGGATTTTTTCAGCTAAGCGGTTTTCAATTTCACGACTAATGGTTCTTTTCATCGGTCTTGCCCCAAAAACTGGATCGTAGCCTTCTTTTATGAGAAATTCTTTGGCTTCGGGGGTGATATTTACCTGTAGGTTTTGTTCGGCTAGTTTGGCTTGAAGGTCTTGCAGCTGAAGATCCACAATTTGCCTAATTTCCTGATGATTCAGACCTCTAAACACAATAATATCATCTACTCGGTTGATAAATTCTGGCTTAAAAAACTGCTCCAAATTGGTCATCACCGCTTTTTGAATTTGATTATAATTCGCTTTTTGGTGAGTCATTTCCAAAATGGTTGGTGAACCCAAATTGCTAGTCATAATGATTATAGAATTGCGAAAATCCACTGTTCTCCCCTTCCCGTCTGTAAGCCTTCCATCGTCCAAAACTTGTAGCAAAAGGTTGAAAACTTCGGGGTGAGCTTTTTCGATTTCGTCTAGCAAAATCACGGAATACGGGCGGTGGCGGATTTTTTCGGTAAGTTGCCCACCTTCTTCGTACCCAACATAGCCTGGGGGTGAGCCGATGAGTTTGGCGACGCTGTGTTTTTCCATGTATTCACTCATGTCGATGCGAACCAAGGCATCTTTGGAATCAAATAAAAATTCCGCAAGAGCTTTACTAAGTTCAGTTTTCCCTACCCCAGTTGGACCTAAAAATATAAAACTTCCAATAGGTTTATTTTTGTCTTTCAGCCCTACCCGACTGCGACGAATGGCATTAGAAATCGAATTTATCGCCTCTTTTTGCCCGATAACTTTTTGATGCAAAACCTTTTCTAATTCCAACAGTTTTTCCTTTTCACTCTCGATCAAATTGGTGATTGGAATACCCGTCCAGCGAGAGACAACTTCGGCAATGCTTTCGGCGGTTACTTCGAGTTTAATAAATTCGGCGTTTTTGAGGAGATTTTCAAATGAAACTAGGCTCGCTTCCAAAGTTGGCAATTCTCCGTACTGAATGCGGGCGATAGTCTCTAAATCGTACTCTCTTTCGGCTTTTTCTAACTCAATTCTTTTGGCGTCGATTTGCTCCTGAATCCCACGAAGTTTGGTTAGGTTATCTTTTTCAACTTGCCATTTGGATTTTAGGACGTTCATTTTTTCCCCAAGTCTGGAAAGGCTCGCTGTGATTTCTTTTTTACGATCTTGAATTTGCGGGGATTTTTCTTTGTTCAAACTTTCTTGCTCAATCTCGAGAGTCATTTTTTGCCTTTCCAAAAGGTCTATTTCTTCAGGAAAAGAGTCTAGTTGCATACGAATTTTACTAGCTGCTTCGTCGATGAGATCTATGGCTTTATCTGGTAATTTTCGGTCTGCTACATAGCGATTGGATAAACTAGCCGCTGCAATAATAGCCTCGTCCATAATCCTAACTCCGTGGTGAAGTTCGTACCTTTCTTTGATTCCTCGTAGGATTGAAACGGTGTCTTCAACGGTAGGTTCGCCCACAAAAATTGGCTGAAAACGCCTTTCTAATGCGGGATCTTTTTCGATTTCTCGATATTCATTTAGAGTTGTAGCTCCAATCATTCGTAGCTCTCCTCTAGCAAGAGCGGGCTTGAGCATGTTCCCAGCATCGACACTTCCTTCGCCTTTACCGGCACCTACAATTGTGTGAAGTTCATCAATAAAAAGAATAAGTTTGCCTTCACTTTCTACCAGTTCACTAATCACAGACTTTAGCCTTTCTTCAAATTCACCTCGGTATTTGGCACCGGCGAGTAAGCTCGAGATTTGCAAACTCACAATTCGTTTATTTTTAAGACCTTCTGGCACGTCTCCCTTTACGATTCTCTGGGCTAAACCTTCAATAATAGCCGTTTTCCCTACCCCAGGCTCACCGATTATAACCGGATTATTTTTGGTACGCCTTAGTAAAATTTGCATACTTCTCCTAATTTCCTCATCTCTCCCGACCACAGGATCGAGCTTTCCTTTGGCTGCCAAATCTGTAAAATCTATCCCGTATTTCATAAGAGCTTCAAAGTTATTATCGTCTGTATCGGAAGTAACTGTACGATTTTTACGAACTTCTGAAATGGCTTCTTTAAGTTTGTTTTTATCCAAAAGATATTTGAAGTTTGAACTGGTAAAAGTGCTGTAAAAAAGTGTATCCACAGCCACAAATGAGTCACCCACTTGTTTAGATTCTTTTTCTGCTTGCACCAAAATATTTTCAAGACTTCTGGAAAGATAACCACCTTGATTTTGTGATACTTTAGGCATTTTAGCTATATTTTCCTGAATTTGCCGCAAAATTACAGCCGAATCTCCTCCACTTAAATTTACCAATCTAGTGGCTACCGACTCAGGATTTTCTAAGAGTGAATACAGTAAATGCTCCGGCTCGATGTATTGTTGTTCAAATTGGGTAGCTAATTTTTGGGCGGCTTGAATAGCTTTCCAACTTTCTTCGGTATAGGTTTCGGGTGACATATAATTATGTAAGATTTTGTTTTGTAGCGGCGACCTCTGTGTCGCCATTTTATTCTAACTTTGAAGTTTAAAACTAATGTCATTCTGAATTTATTTCAGATCTAGACTCTGAGACAAGCCCAGAGTGACATACTAAATATAATCAATTTTAACTTCAAAAATTCGTTTTGAAAAGGCTAAATTGAATCAAAATCTAATCTAAAATTAGCAACCAATTTTGTCAATTGCTAACTATAAACTATTACTGGACAACACTTATAGAATCTTGAGCATCACCATAATCGATTTCGGGAGTTGCTTCAGATTGTGGGTTTGGAGCGGGGAAAAAACTTGATTGAATATCCATTTTAGTTCCATCATCAACACCTTCTATAATCCCATCTTCGTTTAGAATCTCTTTTTCGAGATCGCTGATTTTGTAGATTTCGATAGTGTTTGAATCGTCGTTTGCTGAAGAGTAAGTAATTTTTAGTTTATCTGGATTTTCAAATTCAATCTTAGAAACTACGTCATCTTTTGGAAGTTTTAACTCAGTCTTATTTTCTAAATTTTCATCTAACAAGAAAAAATGAGCTTGACCCAAAGTTCCATACATTCCAAAAAACCAATAATTTTTATCGTTTATAGCAACTTTTTCTTTTATGCTGAGACCATAGCCTAGAAATAGACTTGTCTTATTTGAGTAATCAAATATAAAATAGGCTTTGTCTTTATTTAAAAAGTCTGAATCTCTTTCAAAAATTGGATAATTTTGTAGCAGACTATAAAATGCATCGTTTTGATAGTAGCTTTGATCTACTTCTAAAAGACCTTTGGTAGGGGTTAAGCTTTTAACCTCAAATTGCTGATAATTATTTATTTTATCAAAGTTTGCGACCACTGCTGAGCTAGAATTTGATTGATCGAGTGTGGAATTTACGGTATCTGGTAACTTTTGCACATCATTTCCAAATTGATTGGCTGAGTCTATAGTTGTATTTAGGTTGCTATTAAGCTGACTTTGAGCTTTTTCATTGGAGTTGGTAGATTTTTTGGGAGCAAAAATGTTTATTAAAACAATACCTGCAATAATTAGTGTGGTTACAATTATTGAGATTAAAATAAGTATTTTTCGATTCATATGTTGATAATTTATTTTGGTACCCAAATTCCAAGGAGTTTGCCAGTCTGACCATACGATCCACATCTTGGGCTGTTTTTACAAGTTGATGTTGGTCCATTCCAGCATTTTTCCCCACCAAAACTATTTACACCACCATTATAAAATTTACCAGCCCCATCGGCTACAGCAATATCACCATGGACAGCAGCACAAGTCCCTATTCCTCCAGGAGTCACTATAACAACTGAACCTGGAGGAGCGTTGTAAGGATTTAGGCTTGGGTTTTCATCAAGTAAGTTTTTGATACCCAATTTGTCTTTATTGGCTACAAGATATGGCTGAAATCCTACCGGATTTGGAAAATTTAGACCCACTGTACTTAAACCACCTAGTTTTACCCTATCAAGATAGCTTTCTACATGATACTGACATCTTCCATCAGGTCCTTTACCTTCGCTATTTGCTTTGGCTAAAGCTAAAAGAGCCGCACTACCACTTCCAACTATACCACTAGTACCACCACCTCCATCCGTACTAGAACCACCCCCTCCTGTACAACCTGCTCCCGATACCCCGCTTGTTGAGTCAGTAGAATTACCACCTGTGACCACTACTTTATCAGCTCCAAGTTTAGCAATAATGGCATCTGTGATAGAAGTATCACCGTTTGCTTGAGCCATAAGTAGGTTGATTTTGGTAATCATGGCTGCCACTTGCTCATCTGTCATACTGGCATAAGCCCCACCTTTCCAAGCTGAGTTTGATTGACGAGCACTATTTACTAATTTCACAAGCCTGCCATCTACTGTACCATTTTTAGCAATAAAAGGGTTGTCTGTTTGTCTATCTGAAGGTTGTACGGCGTAGTGAGTAATTACTTTATCTGGCATTACACCGCTAGCAGCAATCAATTTGCCAGATGAAATAGCCTGTGCTTCAGTAGCCGAATCTCCACTATTGGCAATCATTTCCACCTGAACTGCCACAGCATCTACGCTTGTTGACCCACTACCGCTATACAAAACTTTTCCTGCTTTCCCATCTGCGGTAATTTCACGAATTCTGGCATTTCCTCTGTCTGCTTTACCGTCAGTTCCCTCGCCCCAATATTTTACAGGGTCATAAAAAGCACTTACTTTCCCCGATGAAGTCATTCCAAAAGGTGTGAATCCGCTATTTTTACCAGGACCTGCCTGGGCTATACCTTCGTAAAATTGCTGTCCTAAAACCTTTGTATCGTTGCCACCATCATAAACATTTGCAGCAGTCGTGATGTGTAAAATAAAGTAGTTTGGGTTACCTGGAAATCTCTTGTCTAGACTTCCTGAGCGGGCAGCAAGGGCTTTGTTATTTTCATCATAGTATTTGTCTAAAGAATAATCTGAACCTAAAATTTGCTGATATTTATCACCAGCTGCTTCTACTGCTACACCATTAATAATCCCATTCCAAATTTGCTTAACGTCAAAACTGTTTTGTTCGTTTTCAGCAGCCTCCACATCAACTCCAGTAAAAATTTTGGCAAAATTATCAGCACTTGTACCAGATTGAGAAGGATCCGCAGAAGTACCCCCAGTACTAGCAACAGCACCTCCACCTGAAGGTAAGCAACAGGCTCCTCCAGCCGCACCTGTAGATGTAGAGGCTCCACCCTGATAATCTGAACCAAAAATCTTTGCCATTTCGGGAATAGGTGTATCTTTAGTAATCTTACCACCACTTGATAATGCAATATTTCCCTCCTCGATAAATTTCATATAAGAAGACAAATTATTTCCGTCTGAAGAAGGTGCATAAATATTGAAAAAGTCACCTATCGTTTTGGCTTTGTCGTATGGAGCTACATTTCCCTGGAAATTCCTTTGGAAAAAATAATATAAAGCTGCCCAACCATGCTCTTCTGAATCAAAAATAAGATGTTTTTTGCCATCAAGAGGAATACCACTAGCATAGCTACCCGGAAATTTTTGTTTCAGATAATTTTCAATCAAACTAGACGGACCTTTAAGGTTGCCAGGGTTTTTGTTTTTTTGAGGAGTATTAGGACCTCCCGAACCAGTAGCAAAAGCTCCTTCCATGGTGGCAACCCTTATCATAAATTGAGTTGCTGGATCTGTTCCTGTAGGTTTATTCAAAGGGGTTTCGGCGTACGCTTTTATACTAAATCCGTCTGAAATAGAATTAAGTAGATTATTTTCTGATTCCGCAGCCTCAACATCAACTCCAGTAAAAATTTTGGCAAAATTATCAAGTGAGGTTGTCTTTGCTTCAGGATTTTCTACAAAGCCCGTTTTAGTACCTACATACTTCCAGTGCCAAGGTTCAAAACCCGCACCATGAGTAGAATTTTCTCCATAACTAAGAGCAAAACCAGCTGCTGGTGCGTTCTTTTTTAGCCAATTATAGAGTTCTAGTGAATAGGTCTTTGGATTTAACTCTTGGCTACCTGGGTAAGTTTTAGAGGAATAAAAATCCACCGCTTTTCCAGCAATATGCTCACTGTAAGCTCCTGGTGGGGCAGAAAGACTAGCACGGTTTAGGTAATCATTTTTGACAGAATCCGGAACACCGTCAGGAACTGGAGATTGCCCTTCATAAACATTTGATATTTTAGCAAAAAATAGACTTGTTTGATCATCAAGACTTCTCCAACCGTAGTCTTTTTTTTCACCTCCGATTTCCAGCTCAATTCCTTCTGTTTTGGCTTTGGCAATTAGCTGATCTGTTGATTTTACTAAATTTGAATCTGGACCACTAGCTATAGGGTTTTTAACATAATTTTTTTGAGTTGCTACCCAGTCTAAAAGTTTGCGATGATTTTCTGTTATATCAGTATATTTTGTTGGTTTTACACCATCTTTGGCGGTTGAACTAGGGTCTGGTAATTTTACATCACTAGTTGTAGATCCAGCATCACTAACCAATCCTGCACCAATTGGAGTTACTCCTGGAGGACAGCAGACGGTTATACCACTTCCACCTGTTGTTGCATCTGAAGTTCCCGAACTCGGTACTTCTCCACCCCCTCCATCATTGTATTTGTAGTCCCTGTTATCTCTATAAACTCCTACATGCAGGTGATGTCTATGGGCATAATTAGCCTCGTTAACTATTTTTCTGTTTGACCACAGTTCACTTGCAAGCATGTATCTTGTAGCCCCTGATGCCTTAGCTATATTTGCTGCTTTTGTAAATAATTCACTGGCTACAGAGTCAACACTTACATCGGCATGCCTTCTAATTCTTGGATCAACTGTATTTCCGTTATTTGCAGGAGTGTCTGGATTTCCGCCAGCTAAGCCACTTCCCACACCGCTAGTTTTCAAGCCTTTAATTGGACCACCTGCTTGTATATCAGATAAACTACCCAAACCCCAAATATCTAAAGCATACGATGGATTCATATGATCACCATATGATCTTCCGAAATCAAAAGGTCCTGTAGCAACAGCCAATCCAGCCCTGTGTAAATTATCTAAGTACTTAACTACGTTAATATTAAATTGCCCGTTTCGTATGGCATTTTGAGTATTAGTTGTTGCGCTTGTCTTGTCATTAGATCCAGTTCCAGTTTGATAAAATTCACCTTTTTTATAATAATCAGCTACTCTCTGCCTTATAGCTTGTTCATTTTCACCTCCTTCCGCCGCTTCCGCTTCTACCCCCGTAAAAATTTTACCAAAACTATTTAAATCTCTTGTTACTGTGGCAAAAGTTGACTGAATAAGTTCTGAGCCTGAATCACCTGTTGTAGTAGAGCCTAAGCATTTTCTAGCATCAGCGGCAATGTCTAAAGCTCCTGCACCATACACGCAACTACCTCTAATCTGTTGACACCCTGTACCTTTATCTGTTCCTATAGGTATAACCAAGCCCCCTCTATTATTTGAATTAATTACCTGTCTTGTAAGTTCATATGTAAATTGTGGCGTGCCTTCTTTTATTCCTACAGCCAAAATCCTCCCTCTTATCTTTTTATTATAGAGGTCATACTGGTTTCGAAGATGTTGTGCCCCATAAACCACATTGTCCCTACAGTCACTCCAAATCAATGTTTTACCATTTTTATCTTTGACTTTGGTGGGTGTTCCTGGTGCCAAAAAAGAAGGTCTGTCGTTTGTATTGCCTGTAAAATCCCCTGAGGCTCCGTCAATTTGAAAAATACCATGACCTCTTCCACGATCACCATAGATAGCACATGGGTTTGATGCATCTATAGATCTCTCACTATATGTACCTATTTTTGTTTCTAGCCAGGCTATACCTGCGAGTATATCCACAGTAATTGGAAACTCTGAACTTGTATACATGGCAGCCCCTTCTTGAAAAAAAGGAAGTAATTTTTTTAGATTGGCACACTGATCTGCAGAAAGTTGACCTGACTCCTGACCAAAACTTCCAAAAGTAGTCGTTCCACCATCACCACTCGCAGTCGCCCCTGCCCCCTGCACCCAATTCCCATTAGCATCACGAGTCCAAGCTGTGTAACCAGATCCACAAACTCCTCCACCCCCTTTTTGATCCCCACAAAAACCTTTCAAATTTTCTGGTAAAAAAACCTGTGTAACCGGATTTCTGTCCAAAACACAAATTACTGCCCCACTGGCTACTACAAGCAGTCCTACAATTAACGCCGCAATCATCAGCCAAGGCAACATGGGAGCCAACATTGCAATTGCTCTCTTAAGCAGCATGTCTTTGGCTTTTTTGATGGCTAGCTGCCTGGCAAAATCTTTGGCAGTCTCGGCATCTTGAAGGGCTTTTTCACCTTCATATTCTGAAATGGCTTTATCTTTTTGATCTCCATTTTCCCCAAACATTTCTCTGGCTTTGTTTGCCAAATTTAACCTTCCTTTTCCTTTGTTTATTCTATCAACAACACCTTGATTTATTGCCTGTTCATCACGATCATTGAACTGTAAGGGATTTACCGCCTTTCCTGTGCCGTCACTTTGACCTGGCAAAATTTGCCTCTGACCATTTTTCGCTTCAGCAAAACGAAGTGGTGAACTCGGACCAACTGCCGAAGGTTCCATTGGTGCATCAGGCTCGCGACTGGCTAATTGCTGTTTATAATTTTCATTTAGTCTGTCATCTTCTTCACCAACCTTTTTATTTCCTCCAAGCCCTTGGAAAGCCTTTTGTTCATCAATTTTTTGCTGAGCATCTAGCCCTTCATCATAGCCTTTTTTTAAATTATAAGGGGTGTCGTTTTCAAGTTGGTTCAAAGCTTTTACCCGTTCATTTTCACCATACTGATCAAGCTGTTCTGGAGTTAAGCGGTTATCAAAACCCGAATCTAGCTGACCACGAATATTTTGTAATTCTGGATCTGCTTGTAATTCTTGCTCACTTCTAGGCTGAAAACCTACTTTTTCCTTCATTCCTTGCAACTCACTTTCAACACCCTTGTTTGACTCTGAATTACCATGATTATTTCCACTCTGACCACCTTTCCCCCCACGATTAATTCCGCCGCTTCCGCCGCTAACTTTGTCACTAAAGAAAATTTTAGGTTTGTTTTTAATCACTGTTTGTTTTTGTTTTCCTTTATTTTGAAACAACTTTTTGCTTTTTGCAAGGATTTTCCTATAGAACCCATTTGAAAATTAATTCGAACAAAAAGCCATTAAATAGTTTTCCCCTGACAAGGGGAATGTCCGAAGGACAAGGGGTTTTATGGAACTTTAGAGTGAAGCTGAAACCCACAGTCCCGCTGGGACAGCTCCCTTATCAGGGAGCAACTAGCAACTTTTGGCTTGAATTGGGTAAAATAAATTGGATGGGTTCTACAACATTAAAAGCTGCTCTACAGAGTGCTTAAACCCCCAATCTATAATTTTTCACTATTCACTTTTAGTTTTTAGTTATTTTAAAATCCTCTCTTCCTGGCTCTGTGCCATTCAATGATCCAATTTAGCCAATATTTCCAACTCAAAATATAGTCTTGAGCGTGCAAAAGTGCCACGTCGTTTCCTCCAAAACCCCGTTTAAATAAACTGATGTTTGCCCAAGGATGGTTTGGTTCACTTTCTTTAGAAACTCCCCAAAAATCATATGAAACACAGCCTTTTTGACTGGCAAATTTTATACCATTCCACTGCATTAGATACGATGCTGGTGCATTTTTGACCAAAATATTTCCACCTTGATGATAAAAAGCTCGCTTCCCACAAATCAAAACCATTCCCCAAGAAATCAATTTCCCCTGATAATAAACTGTAAACATTTTGGCATTTCCGTTTTTAGAAAAAACCTCCCATTCCCGATCGATGTATTCATTTTGATAGGCAATTGCTCCTCCTCGCTTGTAAGTATCTTGATAAACTTGATGCATTTGGCTAGAAATCTCACTTGGAAACTCCAAAACTAACTCACCAGAATCAAG
>JBIKIW010000074.1:0-3261 GCA_044361365.1 Limisphaerales bacterium
TTTTCATCATCATTTTCGCTTCTTCCTCGATTTCTACCACGGAGGTAAATTCGGTGTGAACATGAATTGGTGCCGGCCTACAACCAACTTGGCTAAATAATTCTTGGTTTTGAGGAGTGTCTAAAACAATAGGTTGAATCCGAATAAAGTCGCATTTTTCTGATATAGAAAGCTCTTTTAGAAATTTTACCCACTCTTGAAGTAGGGCTTTTTGCTCTTCAAAATCTTCAGTTTGGTGTTGTGGGCCATGCGGAATCAAGAGAAAAGTACCTCTTTTAGCCACAATTTTGATCACTAAAGCTATCGAAGTCAGCTCTTGCGTGCTTTTATCAAACATTCCGAATTTCCAAACTTTGTTGGTTTTGGAGTTAAATTTTGCCCACTGGGAGGAATGCAGGAAAGTATTTTTATTTAGACTTGTTAAAAAATTTTGCCAAGATTCTTCGTCATCGATTTTTTTGATTAAATACATATTCTTTAGTTATTATTGTCTTCCTATATTAAACACTGGAGGCGTCCAAGTGCCTCTTTTTTCAGCTGGACTTAGTCTATAAAATTCTCTTCCTAAAATTAAATTTTTGGTAATTGGCCCACAAACCCTACCATCAGTACTAGCGGTTCGATTATCTCCCATAAAGAAATACTCATCTTCTTTTAAAACAGGCTCTTCTGTTCGAAGCCCATCATCTTGGACGATTTTTTTGTAGGTTTTTACATCACTTTTGAGATACGGTTCTTTTAATTCGATTCCAGGAGCCGGATTATTTTTATTAATAATATAAACCTTTCCATTTTCCAAAATCACCTGCTCGCCTGGCAAGCCGATCACTCTTTTGATAAACAAAGTCTTTTTTGGGTTACACTTTTCAGGAGCAATAATTACGATCACGTCACCTCTTTCGTAACTACTAAATTTTGGTGTAAGCTGGTCGATATAAATAGAATCGTCTTTGCTGGTTTCGTTGTAGGTCGGAAACATGGACTTACCATCAATACCTATCAAATCGAAAACGCTAGTACGAATAAAGACGTAAATAATGGCAACCGACAAGAAAACCCGGAGAAAATAAAAAACGTATTCTAGTACCTCACGCCACAAAGATGGCTGCATGGCTTTATGAATTTGTTTATTCGTGGCGATTGGTTGAATTTTGAGTCGAGACACCTAAATGATTTCAACTCAAAATATAATTTAACCAATCTGTTTTTGTAAAGTTGTTATACCTGTTTACTACATTTGGCACATTGGATGGTATTGACCAAGGTATTCCATTGGGGAGATAAATTGTCCAATATCTTTCTTTAAGCCTAAATGAGGTCTTTGATTGTTGTAGAAGTCTAAATATGAGATTAGTTTTAGATTAAACCCTTGTATATCATAGAAATTTCTAAGTTAAAACACTTGATTGTTCTAGTCTAGAGCCTTTTTAATTACCAAGATACAACTCCTTCACTACTCTCGCAATCGTTTTAATACCGTTTTCAATTTCGTCTTTGGAGGCTGTGAGGCTGATTCGGATGCACTCTTGCTTGTGTTTCCAATCTTCGGTTAGTCCTGGGAAAAAGTCTTTACCTGGCACCACGATTACCTTTTCTTTTTTGAGCATTTGGTACAATTCCCAATCCGTAATCGGAAAATCTTTTAGCCAAAGCCAAGCAAAAATCGAGCCTTCACCTTCATGCACGTACCAAGGCAAATCGTCTGGCATAAATTGGTTTAGGGCGTTGTGAAGAATTTCAAATTTGTTTTTATAAAAAGGTCTGATAATTTCATCTGCCATTCTTGCCATTTCTCCTGATTCAATAGCCTTTGCTGCAATCGCTTGACCGTACCTGGAGGAGTGAATACTGCAATTCATCTGAAAATGCTCTAGTGGGGCGATAATTTCTTCCGGTCCAATGGCTATCCCTACCCTTTCACCAGGCAATCCACCCTTGGAGAGGCTGATACAATGCACAATATTATCTCCAAAAATAGGAGTCATCTCGGTAAAATTGAGACCTGGATACGGAGTTGCATATGCCGAATCTACAAAAACTGGAATGTCGTACTTTTTGGCAGCGTTGGCTATTTTATGCACTTCTTCGTCTGTAATGATATTTCCGCTAGGATTGGCTGGGCGGGAAAAAATCACACAACCGGTTGTTTCGTCGATCACTAATTTATCGAAGTTTGGATGGTATTTAAATTTGTGTTCTTTTTCTTTGATAGAAAGGTTTGGCCTAAAAGAAACGACCGAATTTTCATACAAGCTAATTCCTCCATAACCTGTATAATCAGGGCTTAATGGCAAGACAATTTGTTTCATTTGCCCGTCTGTGTCCAAACCCCCATACACATTGGCAGCTATAAAATACAAAGTCTGACTACCGCCGGTGATTAACACGTTCTTTGAGGTTAATTTCAAACCGTATCTTTCGTTAAAATCCTTCACAACCGCTTGAATTAGAGGTTCGTAGCCTTTACTACTTCCGTATCTACACACCACATTTCCAAATTCGGGAGAATCCATAAGCTCGTGAGTGTAATTTTTCCACATCGCCTCTACTTCCGGTAAAATGAGCGGATTTCCAGCACTTAAATTACATAAACCCTCAGTATTTCCAGCCAAAGTTTCGTTGATATCTTTCATGATTGCTCGCACACCAGACAAGCGGTCCATTTTTTGCCCGGATTTGGAAAGTTTTATTTGCATATAAATTTGAAGTTTGTAGAAGATTTTTCTTAGGTCAAGCGAGGGTTTTTCCAAACTTTACCTATAGAACCTATTTGAAAACTAATTCGAGCAATAAGCCATTAAATAGTTTTTCCCTGATAAGGGGAATGTCCGCAGGACAAGGGGTTTTATGGAACTTTAAAGTGAAGATGAAACCCACAGTCCCGTTGGGACAGCTCCCTTATCAGGGAGCGACTGGCAACTTTTGGCTTAAATTAGGCAAAATAAATTGAATGGGTTCTATAACATCAGATCAACCTTTTGTGAGTACAATTAAATGTGCTGGCAAAATCTTACATGTCTAAATGCGATCATTGTGAGGAATTTTTGGCAAAAAACTATCTAGCTTGTTTGAGTATGAAATCTATTTCGGCTAATTGGTTGGTTAATTTTTGAATCCTGCCGTTGCAGCCTATAATAATATCTCTTAAATTGCTTTGGAACTAGACTAGTTAGCAAACACTAACTAAACTAATTTCTATGATATACAGATAAAGATTAAGCAATTACAATTTAAAAAAAATAATTCATCATTTTTGTGTAG